>NZ_JAOTGF010000001.1:0-191275 GCF_044427305.1 Streptococcus sp. 2021WUSS109 | reverse complement strand
AAACATTTATCCATCATCCGACCCAATCGAACGTTCCAAAGAAAGATAAAAAGCAAGGTACCTGTAAGCTTCACTTATAGAGTAACATAATAGTTGAAAAATAGGGTTAAAAAACCTCCTTTTTGTGCGCCCTAAAATAAAAACTATTCCCGTTTTGTCATGAACTGCTCAGACGGGAATAGTTTCTTTAGCTACTTAAATGCTTAACTTAATGACATTGGGAATTGAATCCTTGCTTTTTTACTGTTCACAAAAAGACTTGTCGGAGCAAGTCTTTTTGAGTGCTTAGTTTTTCTGATAAAACTTGTTGTGTTGGTAGATAGGGTCAAAGGTAAGATTGATACCTAATTTACGAAGAACACTCTTATCTTCATCGGATAGGATAACAGTCGAGTGGGCTTCGCTACCATTTAATTGGCCTAATTCTTTCATGGCACATGCAGCAAGAGGGCTACCTTGTGCAGTGATGGCAAGGGCGTTAAGGATTTCGCTGGCGTCCAAACGTGTATTGGTCTTATCCAGATAATCTGCCTTCAATTCTTGGATTGGGCGGATGTAGTTTGGTTCGATGAGAAGTGTTTCATCATCGATTTTAGCAATTTGCTTGATGGCATTCAGGAGAACAGTTGCAGTTGGCTTGAGGAGGTCGGATGTCTTACCTGTTACAATCTCTCCAGTTGGCAACTGAATAGCAAGGGCAGGGCTAGTTGTCAGCTCTGCTTTTTCGCGCGCAGCGATAACAACCTTACGATCTGCTGGTGTCACACCGACTTCATTCATGAGGAGTTCAATCTTTTTAACTGCTTGCTCGCTCACCCGCTCTGCCTTGAAATCAACCAAGGTCTGGTAGTAGCGGCGGATGATTTCTTGCTTGGATGCTTCGATCGCAGCCTCTTCGTCCACGATGGAATAGCCCACCATGTTAACGCCCATGTCTGTCGGTGAGGCGTATGGTGATTTGTTCAAAATACGTTCAAAGGTACGGTTGAGGACAGGGAAGACCTCGATGTCACGGTTGTAGTTGACCGCAGTTTTGCCGTAAGTTTGCAGGTGGAAGGGGTCGATCATGTTGAGGTCGTCCAGGTCGGCAGTCGCTGCTTCATAGGCCAAGTTAACGGGATGGTGGAGTGGTAAGTTCCACACTGGGAAAGTTTCAAACTTAGCATAGCCTGATGTTACTCCATGCAATTGGTCGTGGTAAAGTTGGGATATACAGGTCGCCAATTTACCTGAACCAGGTCCAGGTGCGGTGACAACGACGAGGTTGCGACTAGTTTCAATGTAGTCATTTTTGCTCATACCTTCTGGTGAAATGATGTGGTCGATATCAGAAGGATAACCCTTGATTGGATAGTGGAGATAGGACTTGATGCCGTGTTTTTCCAACTGTTTGCGGAAGGCGTCTGCGGCTGGTTGGTTGCGGTATTGGGTAATGACCACAGAACCAACATAAATATCAATATCATTGAAGGTGTCAATCAAGCGGAAGACTTCTTGGTCATAGGAAATACCCAAGTCACCACGTGCCTTAGAATGTTCGATGTTGCTCGCATTGATGGCGATGACGATTTCTACTTGGTCTTTTAACTCTTGGAGGAGTTTGATTTTATTATCTGGTTCATAGCCAGGTAAAACACGGGCTGCGTGGAAATCTTCCAACATTTTTCCGCCAAATTCCATATAGAGCTTGCCTTCAAATTGAGCAATTCGTTCTAAAATATGGTCACGTTGCAAATTCAAGTATTTAGTTGAATCAAATGCGATTTTCTTCATCAAATAAGTCCTCCAAATGTGTATTAATCTCTGGGAAAAACAAAAATAGCTCCCTAAAACTAGGGAGCCTTTTCTCCGACCTCTCAAAAGAGGTGCCCGAACAATACTATAACAAACCGTGCTAATCTTGTCAAGAAAAAGTCAGACAGAAGAAAAGTTAAACAAGTGTTTAAAAAATATTTAATTTTTATAAAGTTAAATATTGACTTTATTAAAATAAAGTGTAAAATAATATTAAACAAATATTTAATCGATGTTTAAGGAGATGTTTATGAAAAAGTTGATTCACAATAAATTATTTCTATCTAGCTTTGTAGCGGACTTGATTTCTAACTTTGGAGATACGCTTTACTATCTGGCTTTGATGAACTATGTTTTACTCTTAGCAGATACCAAGTTTGCCCTGGCTATGATTACCGCATCTGAAACCTTGCCGATTTTGGCAGGCCTCTTTATCGGGATTTGGGCAGACAAGACCAAAAACAAATTGGATACCATTCTTGCAACTCTGGTGGTTCGTGTCGGTCTCTATGCCCTTGTTGGTTTCCTGATGGGATTTGCACCAGCCCTCTGGGTTGTGGCGGTGGTCTGCGTCATCAACTTCCTGTCTGACCTTGCTGGTCAATACGAAAACGGTCTCTATATGCCAGTCAGCTTGCGGGTTGTGGCTGCTGAAGACCGTGAAACAGCTATGGCTTTTAAGATGACGGTGAAAAGTCTTTTGCAAATCGCCTTCCAAGCCAGCGGTGCTATCCTGATCGGATTTATGTCTTACCAGAATCTCGCCTTCTTCAATGCAGGAACCTTCTTGGTCAGTCTTGCCATCATGGCAACCCTCCGTCCAGCTCTTGCTAAGCTACTGAAGGAAAATCCAATCCAAGAAGCTGAGCAAACAGAAACAGAAGGAGGCATTATCAAGGGCATGCGTAACAGTCTCAAAGAATCCTACCAAGCTGTTCAGAATATTCCTGTTCTCAAAGCGTCAATTGTGACCATTGCCAGCCTGAATGCCATTTTTACCGCACTTTCACCATTAGTTATTCTAAATATGAAGGAGTTCTCAGACTTTGTGATTGTCAATGCAGGAACAACCGTTGCTTTGATTTCCATTTTCTTCTCAGTAGGTAGTATCTTGGGGTCAAGTATCGGTATGGCTTTGTTCAAAAATGTCAGCTTAATCAATCTCCTCAAGTTTTCTACTCTTATGCCTGTTTTACTTTTCTCGGGTTTCTTTCTCCACAATATTTATGTGGTATTGACGGTTATTTTTGTGACAGCTATGACTTTGGGTGTCTTCAATCCGAAAATGAATGCCTTGGTCTTAAATGAACTGCCTGAAGATAAATTGGCGACAGTCGGTGGAGGGATTGATGCTTTCTGCCAGATTGGTATGGTTGCTGGTCAAGCCTTGGTTGCCTTCATGGTGACAATTCTCTCTGCGACCAGTATTTCCCTCATCTTCCTCTTGCTTTCTGTGGTGCTAGTAAGCTATACTATTCTTACAGGATCTAAACCTGCAAAGTCATTAGTGAATACTTAGAAAGAAAACTATGAAATTAGATTACCGAGATTATAGAAGCGAAATTGTCGAAAAATTCTTTATTCCTTTAATTGTCAAGGAGCGTGAGGAGCCGTTTGAGGCGGATTTTTCACAGAAAGAAAAAGACATTCTCAAAGATGCCTTGGACATTCGTGATGAGATTGAAGAAAAGTTGGCAGATTTTCGTCAGGAAGTCAATCAAGTCTTTGTCTGGGGACATATTTTTAACATTTTGCATAGTCTTTATTTCTATATCTTGAATGATGGGCAGGATCCAAAGACAGTTGAGGAAGCTTGTCAATTGATTTTAAAGCTGTCTCAAGAAGAGGTAGAAGATGCCATGCGGACTATGCTAGCGTCTGAAAATGACGGTCATCGTGAGCAGAAACTCAGCCTCATGGAACTCTTGGAAAAGACAGATAAAAAGCCAGCAGATAAGTGGTACTGGTCATTGGCTATCCGCAATCCCTTGGAAACGGTTCAGCGGTCTGTCGCTCTCTTGGATAAGATGCTTCCAAACTACCAGCCCTATTTTGAGCAAGCAAGAGTTGAGCGGGAAGCCTTTGCTAGGGATTTTGACATTGAACAACTCTACAGAGACTCCAAACAGTTAGCTATGACTGGCTTGGATGCTTTAGGAGTGGAAACTGCTCAATTCTTCGTCCTCAGTCCTTGGAATTATTGGTTTGCTTATTATGGCAACGAAGAATTTGACTATATGAAAGTTGCTCTTTTAGCTTCCTGTCGAATTGATCAGATTATGCTGTCAAATGACGAGCTGGATCTGGATGATTTGACAACGGCTCTTAAAGTCATCAGCGATAGCACGCGCTATCAGGTCTTGGTGGAGCTGACCAAACCTCATGCTAAGAGCAAGGACATTGCAGAACGGCTCAATATTACTGGAGCCGCTGTGTCCTTCCATACCCAAAAGTTGATTAACGGCGACCTGCTTCTCTTTAATGCCAAAGACAAGAATGTCAAATACAGTGTCAATCGCGACCTGCTCCAACAGGTGATTGATAAGTTGAAAGAGGATTTTGATTTGTAAAAAAACCTTGTAAGTTAGGTCTTACAAGGTTCTTTTTTTGTAGCCAATGATTAACCAGCTGAGCAGTTGGCAAGTGATGATGGTGATAAGGAAGACTAACCACCCTTGCTGTATTTTGGTCAGGGAACTAGTTTCTAGGAAGAAAAAGCTGACTTCGACTGGGATAACATGGATAAAATAATAATAGCTGGCGTATTCTTTTAGAAATTGGAATTTTTTCTGGCGGAAGAGGTCTGTGGTTAGGGTCCAGGCGACTAGATAGGCTGTGAATGGAATAAGGCTGAAAATAAAGTTTTTATCATAACCTTGATTGAGGTAGATGATTGTAGCTTCGCAGATTAAAATGACTGTAGAAACTAGCAGTTTGGTTTTTTGTCGGTATTGGAAAATGGGGTGATTGAGTTTGTCGGCTAGATAAAAGCCTGTCAGGACAAAAATCGGTGCGTAGAAGAGGCCATTGCGGCTGGTGAAAAAGAAGGTTTTGTAGCTGTCAAATGCGGTCAGGAAAATCGATTCTGCCAGGTAGGAGGAGTAGGTTTCAACTGAGCCTAGGAGATAGAGGAGGGAGGCTAGACATACTGTGATGCGCCAGCCCCATTTCCTTAAAGAATAGTGGACGAGGACAAGACCTAGCAGGAAGGCGGGCATGTACCAGAGTTGGTAGCTGGTGCCGGTGTAGGTCAGTCCGACTAGGAGTGTGAGGGGATAGAAGAGTAGGGGGATTTCTTGGAGGTTTAGGTAGAAGAGGTAGAAGGGTAGGTAGAGGACGGACCAGGTCAGGTACTGCTTGCTGTAGCGGATCAGGTATTGTTTGGAGAGGCTAGGGTAGTTACGTCGGAGGAAGAAGCTGGCGGTGACCATGAAGTAAGGAACGACCATGCGGCTAAAGATTGATTTTTGGATGAAGTGGAGCTGGTCTGCTTCAAATAACCTGCGGCAATGGAGGGCGATAACGAGAATGGATCCGATGAACTGGATGAGGGAGAGCAGTGATGTATTGAGTTGTTTTGTCTTATTTTGCATGCTAACGTTCTTCTTTTTTCTTCTATTTTATCGAAATCTGATGAATATGTAAATGTTTGCAAAAAGATGTGGAGAGGTGCTGGCTGAAACTTAGTTGACAAGAGAAGTCCAGTGGAAAATATGGTATAATGTTAGGACGGAGTAAATGTAAACCATCTATTTCGTTTAAGTTAGAAAGGAGCATATAGATGAAAGATTTACATGCAAAATTATTGGCTGATTTTGGGATTGATTTTTCGGATTTGAATTTATTAGAAACGGCTTTTACCCATACTTCTTATGCCAATGAGCATCGCCTTCTAAAAATTTCACATAATGAGCGCTTGGAATTTTTAGGAGACGCTGTTCTCCAGTTGATGATTTCCAAATATCTCTATCAAAAATATCCTGATAGACCCGAAGGTGAGATGTCCAAGTTGCGTTCGACCTTTGTACGTGAGGAGTCTTTGGCTGGTTTTTCACGTGCTTGTGGTTTTGATCGGTTTCTTCGTCTTGGTAAGGGGGAAGAGAAATCTGGAGGGCGAAATCGCGATACTATTTTAGGAGATGCTTTCGAGGCGTTCTTAGGAGCTCTGCTATTGGACAAGGGGGAAAAGACCGTGGAGGAATTTATCCATAAGGTCATGATTCCTCGTCTAGAAAAAGGGAATTTTGAGCGCGTGACCGACTATAAGACTGCTTTGCAGGAAATTTTGCAGGTCAATGGTGAGATTGCTATTTCGTATCAAGTAATAGCTGAGTCTGGACCTGCCCATGATAAGACCTTTGAAGTGGAGGTATCTGCTGATCAGCGTGTGATTGGTCGTGGTCGTGGTCGCTCTAAGAAATTAGCTGAACAAGCCGCCGCCAAAAATGCTGTGGAGGCTAGAGGATAGGTATGTATCTAAAATCAATTGAAATGCAGGGCTTTAAGTCCTTTGCGGATAAGACTAAGGTAGTCTTTGATCGTGGAGTGACTGCTGTTGTAGGACCGAATGGTTCTGGCAAGTCCAATATTACAGAAAGTCTACGTTGGGCCTTGGGAGAGTCGTCTGCTAAAAGCCTACGTGGAGGCAAGATGCCAGACGTCATCTTTTCGGGAACAGAAAGCCGCAAGGCTCTTAACTATGCCTCGGTTGTCGTGACCTTGGATAATAGCACAGGTTTTATCGCCAATAAACAGAAAGAAATCAAGGTAGAACGCCACATTTATCGATCTGGTGATAGTGAGTACTTGATTGATGGGCAAAAGGTTCGTCTACGGGATATTCATGATCTTTTCATGGATACGGGCTTGGGACGTGATTCTTTCTCTATCATTTCACAAGGGCGGGTTGAAGCAATTTTCAATTCCAAGCCTGAGGAACGCCGTGCTATTTTTGAAGAGGCGGCAGGGGTCTTAAAATACAAGACGCGTAAAAAAGAAACAGAAAGTAAGTTGGCACAGGCCCAGGGCAACTTGGACCGCTTGGATGATATTATCTACGAATTAGATAATCAGGTCAAACCATTAGAGAAACAGGCACAAACTGCTAAGAAATTTCTAGAATTAGATGGTCAACGTAAGGAATTATACTTAGATGTTTTGGTGGCCCAGTTGTCGCTTGGTAAGGAAAAGTTATCGGAAAAAGAAGCCGAACTAGAGTCTGTCAAAACTGAATTGACTAGCTACTACAAACAGCGTTCTGAGCTGGAGCGAGAAAATCAGAACTTGAAAGAGAAGCGCCACCGCCTTTCAGAACAATTGGAGCGTGAACAGGCAGTTCTGTTGGATTTGACCAAGTTAATCAGTGATTTGGAGCGAAAAATTGAGGTCCATAAACTGGAATCTAGTCAAAACGAATTAAGTCGTCAAGAAGCGCAGGCGCGTTTGGAAAACTTGTTGACTAGACAAGAGCAGTTGGCAGAACAGATTGAGCGAAAGCAAGAAACGCTTGCGCAATTAGATGGTTCCTTGTCTAGCTTGAAAGACGATATTGCTGCGGTAGACAAAGAAATTTCCTACTTTTCAGAAGATCCTGATCAAGTTTTAGATCATCTGCGTGAACAGTATGTTGCTCTGATGCAGGAAGAGGCAGAAGCTTCAAACAGTCTGACCAAGATTCAGCAGGATATTGCCAATCAAATCAGTCTTTCTGAGAGTAAATCTGAAGACTTGGCACGCTTGCAGACGGAAAAACAAACAGCTCAAGAAGTGCTTGATAAGAGTCGGAAAAGTTTAGAAGAAGCTGATCACGTGTTACGCCGGTTACTTGAGAGCTATCAGACCAAAAAATCAGAATTGGATCAAACCCAGACTGCTTATCAGGCTGAGCAAGGTCGCTTGTTTGATTTGCTGGATCAGTTGAAAGGCAAGCAGGCTCGCCAGTCTAGTTTAGAAGCTATTTTAAAAAATCATTCCAATTTCTACGCGGGGGTCAAGGCTGTCTTACAGGCGGCACCAAGCTTAGGAGGAATTATTGGAGCAGTCAGTGAACAATTGACCTTTGATACTCGTTACCAAACGGCTTTGGAAATTGCTCTTGGCGGTGCTAGTCAAAACGTCATCGTTGAAGATGAAGCGACTGCTAAACGAGCTATCGCATTTTTGAAAGAAAAACGGCAAGGACGGGCAACCTTCTTACCTCTAACAACTATCAAGCCACGTCAGCTTTCTGGACAGCAAGTCTCTTTACTAGAATCTTCAGAAGGATTCTTGGGGCTTGCAAGTGATTTGGTGACTTATCAGCCAAATTTAGATGCGATTTTCCAAAATTTGCTAGGTACTATCGCGATTTTTGATACCATTGACCATGCCAATCAGGCGGCGCGGGCAACCAAGTTTCAAGTGCGTATGGTGACCATGGATGGAGCTGAAATTCGTCCTGGTGGTGCCTTTGCTGGTGGTAGCAATCGAAATAACAGCACGACCTTTATCAAACCAGAACTCGATGCTCTTTTAGGAGAAATAGCAGAGCTGTCCAGCCAGTTGCAGGAGCAAGAAAGCTTGGTTGCAGCTAAGAAAACTAGCTTAGACCAGACCAGAGAAGCCTTGGAAACGATTAAGGCTGAGGGGGAAGAAGCTAGATTGAACCAGCAGAGCGCAAGGATTCATCAGGAACAGGCAGAAAATAGACTGGTTCAGCTATCAGCCCAGTATGACCTGCAAATGAGCCAGGTTAGTCCGACCATTTTGACTGAGCTAGAAGAGGTTGCTGCTAAGGAAGAAGTAAATGTCCAAGCCTTGAATGAGAAAAAACTAGCCTTGGATCAACAAATCAATCAAGTCCGTGATAATCGCGACAGTATTCAAGAAAGCTTGCAGAAACTACAGACTCAGAAGGGTCAACTAACTTTGGAACAGGCTGAACTAACTAGCCAACTTCGTTTTGAACAGACAGATCTGAGACGTTTGCAAGAAGAAAAAGTGGTTGCAGATAAGGAAATTTCTCTTCTAGAGGATATGATTGACCAGAAGCTAGAAGCTCTTGAAGATACTAGTATTGAGATTCTTGAAGAACAATTGCAGGCGGCATCTGATAAGCAAAACCAGACCAATCAGATTCTAATTCGCTTAAAGTTTGAATTGGAAGATATTGATGGGCAGTTTGAAGACTTGGAAGAAAGATTGCAACAAGCTCGGACTAAGAATGATGACTTGATTCGTAAGCAGGCTAAGTTAGAGGCGGATTGTGAGCAAGCGGGCGATAAATTACGGACTTTACTTGGTAATTTGACCGAGCATTTTAAATTGAGTTTTGAAGCTGCCCAGTCTCAGGCCAAGGAAGTTGAGAATCTTGCAGTTGCTGAACAAAGCCTCAAAGACCTAGAAAGAGCTATTCGTGCTTTGGGTCCAGTCAATTTGGATGCTATTGAGCAGTATGACGAGGTTAATAATCGCCTTACCTTCCTCAATGAGCAACGGACAGATATTTTGTCGGCACGTGATTTACTACTAGATACTATCCATGAGATGGATGATGAAGTCAAAGAGCGCTTCAAGGTTACTTTTGAAGCTATTCGTGAAAGCTTTAAGCAGACATTCAAACAAATGTTTGGCGGTGGTTCAGCGGATTTGATTTTGACAGAAGGTGACCTATTGACTGCGGGTGTGGAGATTTCAGTTCAACCTCCGGGTAAGAAAATTCAATCTCTCAATCTTATGTCAGGTGGCGAAAAAGCCCTTTCGGCTCTCGCTCTGCTATTTTCCATTATCCGTGTTAAGACCATTCCTTTTGTAATTCTCGATGAGGTGGAGGCAGCCTTGGATGAGGCAAATGTCAAACGTTTTGGTGATTACCTCAACCGTTTTGATAAGGAGAGTCAGTTTATCGTCGTGACCCACCGTAAAGGGACCATGGCGGCAGCGGATGCCATGTATGGGGTGACCATGCAGGAATCTGGCGTGTCCAAGATTGTTTCCGTTAAGCTGAAAGATGTGGAGAAATTATGATTAACAAAATTTACGCCAGTGATATGGATGGTACCTTTTTACGAGAAGACCATAGTTTTGATAAGGAACGGTTTCGTCGTATACTGAATCAGTTTAAAGAAAAAGGTTATTTATTTGTGGCAGCAAGTGGGCGATCTATGCAAAGCCTGAAACTTGTTTTTGAAGATTTTGTAGATGAAATCGGTTTTGTGGCAGAAAATGGTTCAATCGTTGAATATCAGGGGCAGACTATCTTTATGGATGATCCAATTAGTCCTGAAATCTATCTGCCGATTATCGCGGGTATTGATGCAGGTCCTTTTGGTAGCAGTCGGTCCATGGTGCTGTCTGGTCTCGAAAACTTTTATTTATTAAAAAATGCTGAGCCTCAGTTTTTAGAAGCGATGACGAATTATTATGCACACTTTCGATTGGTAGACACGTTTGAAGAAGTTGGAGAAGAGATTATAAAAATCAATGCCAAATTTTCTCCTGAGGAAATGGACGATGCCAGACGATGGTTAAATGATACATTTGAAGGTGTAACGGCCATGACAACTGGTTTTGACAATATTGATATAATTCCAAATGGTTCAAATAAATCAGTTGGATTGAGTCATCTCTGTGCTCATTTTGGAATTACCCGTCAGGATGTAGTGGTATTTGGTGATAATCAAAATGATTTGGATATGTTTGACTTTGCAGGTCTGGCTCTTGCGACAGAAAATGCAAGAGAGGAAGTGAAAGCTCGGGCGGATTTGATGATTGGTCATTGCAATGATGGAGCAGTATTAGCCTATTTAGAGGAGGAAGTAAATGGCAATTAAGTTGATTGCATTGGATTTAGATGGAACACTTCTGACATCGGACAAACGGATTTCAGAAGCTAATAAAAAGGCCTTGCAGGCAGCGCGTGAGCGTGGAGTTTATGTAGTTCTGACAACAGGGCGTCCTTTACAAGCTATCGGTACTTTTCTAGAAGAACTAGATCTGCTAGGGGAGAATCAATATTCGATTACATTTAACGGTGGTCTAGTCCAGGAAAATACAGGTCGGGTTTTGGATAAGGTTGGCTTCACTATTGAAGATGTGCGCACCATCCGTCGTGTGACAAATGATTTGGATCTGCCTCTGGATGTTCTCTATGGTGGTGATGTCTATTCTCTACCATCAGCTCATGAATCACTTTATCTAACTTGTAATCCATTGCTTAATAAAATTGTTGCAAGTGATGAGGAAATGCCAGAAGATTTTGTCTACAATAAGGCAGTCTCAGCAGTAGATGCAGCATTTCTAGATGGACAAATTCCAAAAATTCCTGCAGAACTTCACGAGCGCTTCGAGATTTTCAAATCGCGTGATATTCTGCTCGAATGGAGTCCAAAAGGTGTCCACAAGGCAAATGGTTTGGCTAAGTTGATTGGACATCTGGGGATTGATCAGTCAGAAGTTATGGCCTGTGGCGATGAAGGAAATGATCTTTCCATGATTGAATGGGCTGGTCTGGGCGTTGCCATGGCTAATGCGACTGATGAAATCAAGTCTGCGGCCAACCTTGTCCTGCCAAAAACCAATGATGAAGATGGTATTGCTTGGGCCATCGAGCACTATGTATTGAATGAGGACTAGTATGGGATTATTTGATCGATTATTTGGACAAGAAAAACAAGAGGAGCAAGTCGCTCTTGTTGAAGACGTAGAAACGGAGCAGTCGGTTTCAAGCGAAGATACAGTAACTACTGAAGTTGAGTCAGCTAGTCAAGAAATGGAAGAGAGCCAGTCTGAAGTAGTAGAGTCTGAATTGACTGCCGAGCAGGAAGCTCAGAAACAACGGACCTTAGACATGATGGCTCAATATTATGCAGCCAAAGAAGCCGCTGCGGCTCGAGTGAAGGAAGCGCAGGAACAAGGCTTTGACCCTGCTATTCAAACCAAGGTCAAGGAAGAGCCTGTTGAGGAAGCTGTTCCAGTAGAGCAAGAAAGTGAGCAGGACAAGTACCAGCGGACCTTGAAAAAGACCCGTACAGGCTTTGGGGCAAGGCTCAACGAATTCTTTGCCAATTTCCGTTCGGTTGATGAAGAATTTTTCGAAGAGTTGGAAGAAATGCTGATTTTGTCAGACGTAGGTGTGCAAGTTGCTTCTACTCTAACAGAGGAGCTCCGCTATGAAGCCAAGCTACAAAATGCCAAGAAGACAGATGAACTCCGTCGTGTTATCATCGAAAAATTGGTGGATATTTACGAGAAAGACGGCCAGTTCAGCGAGCAAATCAATTTTCAAGATGATTTGACGGTCATGCTCTTTGTTGGTGTCAACGGCGTTGGGAAGACGACCTCTATCGGTAAGTTAGCCTATAAGTACAAGCAGGCTGGCAAGAAGGTCATGTTGGTCGCAGCGGATACCTTCCGTGCGGGTGCGGTAGCCCAACTGGTTGAGTGGGGTCGCCGTGTCGATGTGCCTGTGGTCACAGGTCCAGAAAAGTCAGACCCAGCTAGTGTGGTCTTTGATGGGGTAAAACGTGCCGTGGCAGAAGGTGTGGATATTCTCATGATTGACACAGCAGGTCGTTTGCAAAATAAAGAAAACCTCATGGCAGAGCTGGAAAAAATCGGTCGCATCATCAAACGGACCCTGCCTGATGCACCGCATGAAACCCTCTTAGCACTGGATGCCTCCACAGGTCAAAACGCCCTTAGTCAAGCCAAGGAATTTGCAAAAATTACTCCATTGACTGGGCTAGTCTTGACCAAGCTAGACGGTACAGCCAAGGGGGGTGTCGTCCTTGCCATCCGTCAGGAACTGGATATTCCAGTCAAGCTGATTGGTTTCGGTGAGAAAATCGATGACATCGGTGAATTCAAATCCGAAGAATTCATGCGTGGGCTATTGGAAGGATTGGTATAGAAAAAAGTCGTTAGTTCAATGAACTAGCGACTTTTTCTATCTGTATGCAGCAGTGAGTAAATGGCAATATCCACAATACCCCGATTGTTTCGAGCGGCTTGGCGGAGAGTTCCTTCATAGGTCATACCGACTTTTTCCATGACACGACCAGAAGGACGATTTTCACTATCGTGAACAGCTGTAATCCGTAAACAGCCCACTTCCTCCAATAAATAGTGATTAACAGCTTCAAGAGCTTCGGCCATATAACTTTGCCCCCACCATTTACTGCCCAACACCCAACCTAATTCGGCAGCTTGAACTCTTTCATCAAGGCTGACAACGGAAATATCTCCAATGGGTTGCTGATTTTCTTTGAGCTCAATTACCCACCTGTATGTTTTTTCCTGTGAATAGGATTGAAGACAGAACTGGACATAGTCTTCAGTATCTTGGAGTGTCTGATGAGTTGGCCAGGTCAGATAGGTGGTAACCTTTTCATCTGAAGTCCAGTTTTGGAAAACTGATTCAACATCGCTTGCTTGAAAAGGGCGTAAAATTAGACGTTCTGTTTCTAAAATCTGAGTTCCTTTATGTTGCATCTTATTTCCTCCTCAACAACGCTTCTATCCAGTCTGGTGCGTAGGCAGAAGTACAGCCTTTTGGTACTTTCATGTCCACATAGACAGCGAGCTCCTGACCGATTGCAATACCTTGTTCCAGGTAGTCGGGATAGGCAACTGCAATCTCCACCAAACATTGGTTCATGGTCCATTGGATAAGCGGGTCTGCGGTTTGTAAATGCTGGCGAATGTGGTCTAGAGATTCTTCGATTTCTTGATTTGAGGCAGTTTTTCCAGCAAAATATTTAGCACGGAGGAACCAGCCAATGCGTTGAAAAATGGCTGAATTTTTGCCCAGCAAGTAGGCTTCCCAATCCTTACTGTCTTTTCGTTTGCTAAGAATGATGGAAGCCAGCTTATCGAGGACATTGACCGAAACTTCTTCATTGAGGCAAGTTTCTAAAGCAGTAGAAGTCAGCTGGTCAGGTTTTGTTTTGGCAATTTGAATAGCTAAATATTGTGCCTCAAGGACACCTGTTTGCCAGAGTGGAGCAAACAAGTCCAGTCGATTTTTATAGGCCTTGGCAATACCAGAAATAGCTCCCATCGGAACGCCGTAGTAGGGCTTGGTTTCGCCAATTTTTTCATATCGCTTGAGGGTGTCAGCATGGCTGGCTGCTTCAAGTTGGGTGAGAATGGTGTTTATTTCAGTCATAAATATCTCCGAAAAAAACTGGATTGCTCCAGTTTTCATATGTAGTCGTTTAGTTTGCTTTTAGTACAAGGCAACGAGGTGCAGGTTGCTAGAACAGCCTAGAGGCTGTTCTAGGTTGGAAATAAGACATGCGAAGCAAGTCACTTTCGTGGAGTACGGCAAAGCGAGTTAACGAAGTAATCAAAGATAAACTAAATGACTATTTCAATAAGCCACGTTCACGATACCACACATCTGGCGTCCAGACCCACTTGCAACCGTAGCTTTCTAGCAAATCAAAGGCAGCCTCAGGTCCCATAGTTCCAGCTGGATAGGTGTGGAGTGGGACTTGGTTGCTTGCCCACAAATCAACAATGCGGTCAATCAAGCTCCAGCTTGATTTCACTTCTTCCCAGTGGCTAAAGTTAGTAGAATCACCATTTAGGACATCAAAAAATAGTTTTTCGTAGGCTTCAGGTGAATTTCCAAGAGCAGTTGCATTGTGACGGAAGTTGAGTTTGGCAGGAGTAAGTGCAAAGTGAGAACCAACTTCCTTACCGTTGATAGAGAGCATGAAGCCTTCAGTTGGTTGGATGAAAATGGTCAAGACATTGGCCTCAGAAGGTTGACCAAAAATATCTTCCGCATGCTTGAAGGTGATGGTCACGCGTGTGCCCTTTTCTGTCAGGCGTTTACCTGTACGGAAGAAGAAAGGGACATCACGGAAACGGTCAGTATCAACGAAGAAGACACCTCCTGCAAAGGTTTCTGTCTGAGAAGCTTCGGCAATATTTGGTTCATCCAAGTAGCTAACGTAGTCTTTTCCGTCGATGGAACCTGCTGCATATTGACCACGGATAAAGTTGCGTTTGAGGTCCTCATCAGAAGGCTGACGAAGGTGTTGGAAGACCTTGATTTTTTCAGCGCGGACATCTTCCTCCTTAAAGCTGGCTGGCTTATCCATTGCTAGAAGGGAAAGAACTTGAAGGGCATGGTTTTGCACCATGTCTTTTAAGGCGCCAGAATGATCGTAGTAGCCCCCACGATCCTCAACACCAATCGCTTCAGCAAATGTAATTTGGACGTTATCAATGTAATCGCGGTTCCAAATATGCTCAAAAATGATATTGGCAAAGCGAACCGCAAAGATATTTTGCACCATTTCCTTGCCTAGGTAATGGTCGATACGATAGATTTGGTCTTCATTGAAGGCTGCTGCCAATTCATCATTGAGTTTGGTAGCTGTAGCAAGGCTAGTTCCGAAAGGTTTTTCAATAATCAAGCGTTCAAAACCTTGTCCATCAACGATTTGCTCAGATTTGAGGTGTTTGGCAATGGTTCCGAAAAATTCAGGTGCCATAGAGAGGAAGAAGACCTTGTTGTGCTGGGTATCGTATTTTTCACACAAGTCGTCCTGTAATTTACGAAGAGCTACATAATGTTCCGTGTCATTGACATCGTGGCTTTGGTAGTAGAAATGACTAGCAAATTCATGAGCTTGACGTGGTGTGTCAGGCAGATCACCCAGTGATTCAATGACGGTTTGCTCAAAAAATTCCTTGGTCCAGGGTCTGCGAGCTGTACCAAGGACTGCAAAGTTTTCCTTGATGTGTCCAGCCTTATAGAGGCGGAATAAAGATGGGTAAAGTTTGCGTTTGGCAAGGTCGCCACTAGCACCAAAAATTGTAAACAATACATGTGATGACATAATTTCATTCCTATCTGTTGAGTATAGACACTATTATAGCATAAATTGTCAGAAAATTCACTTTTTGAATTGGAATTATTAGAAAACACGGTAGACGTACGGGGAATCTGGCTGTTCAATCTGAACCATCGATTGTAATTCAAGTGTTGGGAGATTTTGTTTCAACGATGTGTGGTAGGAAACCTTGATTGTTCCTCTGGCTTTTACCCAAGTATTGTTAGGAAATTCTGTGGTAACCCCCGTAGAGAGTAAGCCATATACCCCAGAATCAGCAATGCAGTGAATAATACCAAAGCGGAAAAGGAAAAATTGCTGGCTATTGTCAGGGTCATTGTAGACAAATCCAATCATTTCAATCGTTTTTCCTGAAAATTCCGTAGGATAGTCGTAGATTGCTTCCATCACTTCCATATAGTTTTCATTAGTAACGACAATGGTTTCTTCAGCCAAGTATCTATCAGCAATTTCACGCATCTGGTTTTGATAGGCAGATTTTGTAAAATAAATAGAAGTATCAGGCTTGAGATACTGAACAGTCGTCCCTTCTTGGTTTTGTGTATTAGTATCGTTTTCTGCTGCTAGTGGGAAATGATAGCCCTTGGCAGCAACAGTTGTTGAATCCAGGCTGACCGTAGGAAAGAGCCAGGCTATAGCAAGAGGAATGAGCAATAGTCCAATGCTTGATAGTTTGGCAATTTTACTTTTTAAATGGCTATGTACTCGAATTTCTTTTACCCAGACATACAATTGTACGATGGCAAGTATGAAAGATAAAACCATGGATAGATAGGCTAGATAGCTATAGTGCAGATTAATGTATTGGTCTAATTTTCCAGAAATATAGAGATACATGGTCATTTCAAAGTAACCTGCAAGAATTAAAAAACGAATCATACTATACCTCCAAGTATCAGACTATATCCCAAAATAACGAGAGTGATAGTAATGATAAAACCGGCTATAAATTTTCCCTTGAAATAATGTTTCATCATGAGCAAGTTTTTAACATCCACCATGGGTCCGATAACTAAGAAAGCCATTACTGGGGCGAATCCGAAGCTGGATAGTAGTGATGCACCAATAAAGGCATCGGCTTCAGAACATAGGGAAAGAAGAAAGGCCAGCAACATCATCAGTAAAATAGCTGTTAATGGACTGTGACCGATGGTAGTCAGGACAGCGGTTGGAATATAGACTTGTACGAGACTGGCAAAGAGACAACCAAAGACTAGGTACCGTCCCGTATCAAAAAATTCATCAATGGCATGAATAAGTGCGAAGCCAACTTTTTGCCAGCTGGTTTTATCTGAATAATCATGCTGGTGATGGTCAAACTTGCTTCCTTTAAGAATTGGTCCTTTTACGAAAAAACCAAGAATGATTCCCAATACTAGGGATACAATGATGGCTCCTAGGGCTCTATAGAGGGCGAAAAGTAGGGAATTGCCAAAAGCGGTAAAGGTTGCAAAAAGGACGATGGGATTAATCACAGGAGCTGTTACTAAAAAGGGAACAGCAGTGTAACTAGGTACTTTTTTCTCTAATAGTCGATTGACAATAGGGACAATGCCACATTCGCAAGACGGAAAAATGAAGCCGATAAAGGTTCCAAATAGAATGGCAAGAAACTTGTTTTTGGGTAAGAATTTACGAACCTTATCTGGTGTTATAAACACATCGATAAAACCTGAAATAATAGCTCCAATCAAGACAAAGGGCAAGGCTTCAATCATGATAGACAGGAAAATAGCCCCCGCCTGTAGGACGGAGGTAGGTAATTGATCAAGACCGAACATATTATTTTTTATCCTGATTCAAGTTGTTTTTCTCGGAATGTTCTTTTGATTTTGGATCTGGATACTCAATTTCTTCCAATTTTTCAAATGAAGCAAATTCTTCCAGCATCTTTTCTAAATCATCTTGTCGTTTATAGGTTACAGCCATAGGGCACCTCCAAAAATTTTATATACACATTATACATTTTTTGCTAAAAATTATCTAAAGGAATCTGTTTTTATTGAAGCGCAAATATAGTTCGCACCCTCAAATCATGATATAATATTCTTATGAAAACAAGAATATCAGAATTAGTTAGCGTGCTCAATCAATACGCTAAAGAGTATTATCAATTGGACCAACCTAGCGTATCAGATACAGAATATGATACGCTTTATCGTGAATTAGTAGAGCTGGAAACAGCTCATCCAGAACTGATTTTACCAGATAGTCCTACCCATCGGGTCGGGGGAAAGGTGCTAGACGGATTTGAAAAATATAGTCATGTTTATCCTCTTTTTAGTTTGCAGGATGCCTTTTCTCGTGAAGAATTAGAAGCTTTTGACCAGCGAGTTCGCAAGGAATTTCCTCAAGCAACTTATATCTGTGAATTGAAGATTGATGGTCTATCTATTTCCCTGACCTATGAAGCGGGTAATTTAGTCGTGGGTGCTACACGTGGTGACGGTAGTGTCGGTGAAAATATCACAGAAAATCTCAAACGAGTGGCGGATATTCCTTTGACCCTACCCGAAGCTGTGGACATCACTGTCCGAGGTGAGTGTTATATGCCAAAGGCTTCCTTTGACCGTGTTAACAAACAGCGTCAGGAGGCTGGGGAAGCTGAATTTGCTAATCCGCGTAACGCAGCGGCAGGAACTCTTCGCCAATTAGACACAGGTGTCGTGGCCCAGCGTGGACTTGCAACATTCCTTTACCAAGAGGCTAGTCCATCTGAAGCGACTAGTCAGTCCGATGTGCTTCGCAAGTTAGATACTCTGGGATTTGTGACCAACCACGAATATTGCTTGGCGGAGTCGATTGATGACACGTGGGATTTTATTGAAAAAATAGCAGAGCGTAGAGATGATTTACCCTATGAGATAGATGGTGTTGTCATCAAGGTAAATGATTTAGCTATACAAGAAGAACTAGGATTTACAGTAAAAGCGCCACGATGGGCAGTAGCTTACAAGTTTCCAGCTGAGGAAAAAGAAGCAGAAATCTTGTCGGTTGATTGGACTGTTGGCCGGACAGGTGTTGTGACACCAACTGCCAACCTTAGTCCTGTTCAACTGGCAGGAACGACTGTCAGTCGAGCGACCTTGCACAACGTAGACTATATCGCCGAAAAAGATATTCGTATTGGCGATACGGTCATTGTTTATAAGGCGGGAGATATTATTCCAGCAGTTCTGAAAGTGGTGGACAAGTATCGAAAAGAGCAAGAAATCATGCCCGTTCCTAGTCGTTGTCCGTCTTGTCAGAGCGACCTACAACACTATGAGGACGAAGTTGCCCTCCGCTGTATCAACCCTATTTGTCCTAGCCAGCTGATGAGTAAGTTGGAACATTTTGCAAGTCGGGATGCCATGAACATCGCAGGGCTAGGGTCTTCAATCGTTGAAAAACTCTTTGGAGCAGGCTTGGTACACGATGTTGCCGATATTTATAAATTAACTGTTGATGACCTATTGACCTTGGAAGGTTTCAAAGAAAAATCGGCTGACAAGCTCTATCAAGCCATTCAAACTTCTAAGAGCAACTCAGCAGAACGCCTCCTGTTTGGACTAGGAATTCGCCATGTCGGCAGTAAGGCAAGTAAGATTTTAGTAGAAAAATTTGGCGATTTAGAAACCTTAGCATTTGCTGAACAAGAAGCAATTGCTTCGCTAGAAGGTCTTGGTCAGGTTATTGCTAAGTCCTTGACAACTTTTTTTGCTAGTGAAGGTGCGCAGCAACTTTTAGCTGAACTTAAGGAAGCTAAGGTAAACTTGACCTATCTCGGACAAGTAGTAGATGAAAATGCTGCGCTATCGGGTATGACAGTTGTACTGACTGGTAAATTGGAGCGAATGAAACGAAACGAAGCCAAAGCCAAATTAGAAGCTTTAGGGGCAAATGTAGCAGGATCAGTTTCTAAAAAAACTAATCTTGTGGTTGCTGGAACAGATGCTGGTAGTAAATTGACCAAAGCACAGGAACTAGGTATCGAAATAAAAGATGAGGCTTGGTTGGAGAGCTTGTAAAGGTAAAACGATGGAAGAAAGAAAACGTGCTAGACTAATATATAATCCGACCTCAGGTCAAGAAATCATGAAGAAAAATGTAGCCGAAGTATTGGAAATTTTGGAAGGTTACGGTTATGAAACTTCAGCTTTCCAAACAACTGCTGAGAAAGACTCTGCAAAAAATGAGGCTACACGTGCGGCACTTGCAGGCTTTGACTTGATTATTGCGGCTGGTGGAGATGGAACGATCAATGAAGTCGTCAATGGAATTGCTCCGCTTGAAAAACGTCCGCAGATGGCCATCATACCGACTGGCACCACCAATGACTATGCGCGTGCCTTAAAAGTGCCCAGGGGAAATCCTGTAGAAGCAGCTAAGGTTATTGGTAAGCAGCAGACCATTTTAATGGATATTGGTTTAGCCAAAAATCAAAAAAATGGTTTTCATCAAGAACATTATTTTATCAACATTGCTGCGGCAGGTACACTTACGGAATTGACCTACAGTGTTCCAAGTCAACTTAAGACCATGTTTGGCTATTTGGCCTATGTGGTAAAAGGAGCAGAACTCCTGCCACAAGTACAATTTACACCTGTTCGTGTAGAGCATGACGAGGGCGTGTTTGAAGGCTCGGTTTCAATGATTTTTGTTGCCTTAACCAATTCAATTGGAGGGTTTGAACAGATCGTTCCAGATGCTAAGTTAGATGATGGTAATTTTACCTTATTGATGGTTAAAACAGGGAATTTATTTGAAATTCTGCATCTGATTCGTCAAGTCTTAGACGGTGGCAAACACATTGATAGTGATCTAGTTGAATACATAAAAACCAAGAGCCTATCCATCGAAAATCTGAACCCAGATAACCGTCTACTGCTCAATCTAGATGGAGAGTTTGGTGGGGAAGCCCCTGTACGTCTGTACAACCTATCAAACCATATAGAGTTTTTCGCAGATACAGATCTGGTTTCTAACCATGCAATCACTCTTGATACTGATCAGATGAATCGAGAAGATATGGCCAAACGCTTCATTGAAGAAACAGACCATATTAATGAAACTATTAAATAGGAAGAAAAGATGAAACCGTCTTTTCTTTTTATTTTGTAAAAATGAATTAAACGCTTACAATGGCGGTATTTTCTTGACAAATAGATGTTTTAGGAGTATCCTTACATGGTATTAAATTTTAAAAGGAGAATTCGTTATGAGTTTAGGCGCATTGGCCCTTGGATTGGCCTGTCTTGGTGTAAGTATCGGTGAGGGACTGTTGGTGGCTTCATACCTTAGTTCGACTGCACGTCAACCAGAAATGCAAAGTAAATTGATGGCTGGTGTATTTTTGGGTGTTGCCTTTATCGAGGGAACTTTCTTCGTAACCTTGGCTATGACATTTGTCTTGAAATAGTAGAAAATAGAGAAATAGAAAAGGGGGGAACCTCCATTGGAAGAACATTTAAGTCCAACCCTTACCCTTGGTCCCGTAACCTTTGACCTGACCATGGTATTGGTTTCTGTCATTACCATTTCCATTATTTTCTTACTTGTTTTTTGGGCTAGTCGTCGGATGGAGCTCAAGCCTAAAGGAAAACAGAATGTTTTGGAGTACGTTTACGAATTGACCATCAATTTTACAAAAGGGAATCTTGGCGATGCGGAAGCAAAGCGGTATTCCTTGTTCTTCTTTACAGTCTTTACTTTTCTTTTGGTTGCCAATAATCTAGGTTTGATGACCAAATTGGAAACAGCAGAAGGACATAATTTGTGGACTTCTCCAACGGCCAATATGGCTTACGATTTCGGTTTGGCAACAATTGCAACAGTATTTTGTCATGTTGAGGGTATTCGTCGTCGCGGTTTCAAGGCATACCTCAAATCTTTTGTGACACCCTGGGCTATGGCTCCAATGAACATTTTGGAAGAAGTGACCAACCTTGTGTCGCTTGCTCTTCGTCTGTACGGTAACATTTATGCTGGTGAAGTGCTTGTCTCTCTTCTTCTACAATTATCTCAACAAAGTGCACTTGCATATCCAATTGCTTTTGCTCTGAACGTTGTTTGGACAGCATTTTCTGTATTCATTTCATGCTTGCAGGGATATGTATTTATCATGTTGGTATCTATGTACTTAAATAAAAAAATCAGTAGTGAGAGTGAATAGGAAAGGGAAAGACAACTATGGCAACAACTATTACAATGCAATCTAGTACCATTCTTGGAAACTTTATCTTGGTAACAGCCTCATTTGCAATACTTATTATTCTTATTCGTGTTTTTACATGGGATAAAATTACAGGTATTTTTGAAGAACGTGCCAATAAGATTGCGAACGATATTGATGCTGCAGAAGAAAAACTAACAGCAGCAGCGAACCTTGTTCAACAACGTGAAGATGAGTTGGTACAGGGACGTATTGAAAGTCAAAAGATTATTCAAGACGCGGTTGAACGCGCAAAACTAGAGAAAAAACGTATTCTTGAGCAAGCAGACATTGAAATTCAAGGATTGAAGCAAAAAGCTCAATTGGAAATTGAAGCTGAAAAACGTGAAGCACAAGAAAACTTGCGTGTTCAAGTTGCTGAATTGGCAGTTGATCTTGCAAGCAAAATTATTTTGGAAGATTTGGACCAACAAGCTCATAGTAACTTGATTGACCGTTATTTGGACAAACTAGGAGACAAGTAGATGAACGCTAGAGAAAATGCCATCGTGCAAAAATATGCTCTATCATTTGTTGAAAAAGTCAGTGATCATGCAGATATTTGGGATATGTATGACCAGATTTCTGACTTGATTTCCATCATTCATGATAGTAAGCTGAATCGACTCTTGCTGTCAGCGACAGTATCGAGAGAAGAAAAGGCTGACTTTGTAAGGACGGTACGTCAATCTAGTTTCTGGCAAATCAATGACTTGATTGAAGATGTTATTCGTGATGGTCATGCAGACTTGCTTCTTGAAACCCTTGAGCGTGTCCAATTACAAATCAGTAAATTTAAAAATGAATTTGAAGCCCGTGTGGTTTCAGTCTATCCGTTGACAGAAGCTCAAAAAGAGCGTCTCCGTCACTTGGTAGAACAACGATTTTCCTTGCGTGTACGCAATATCACGGAAGAACTTGATCAAAGTCTCCTCGGTGGTTTTATTGTAACGGTTAACCATAAGGTAATCGATGCAAGCGTTCGGACACAGTTGAAGGACGTTAGAAAAAAACTTTAGAAAATAGAAAGTGGTGTTCTTTTGATTAATGCACAAGAAATTAGCGCTTTACTAAAACAACAAATTGAAGGCTTTCAGCCTGACTTTGACTACACAGAGACTGGTGTCGTAACCTATATCGGTGACGGTATCGCCCGTGCGCAAGGTCTTGACAATGCCATGAGTGGAGAGCTTTTGGTATTTGAAAATGGCACCATTGGTATGGCACAAAACTTAGAAACCAACGATGTTGGTATTATCATTCTCGGACAATTTACCGATATTCGTGAAGGGTCAGTTGTTCGTCGTACTGGTAAAATTATGGAAGTACCAGTTGGTTCGGCTTTGATTGGTCGTGTCATCAACCCACTTGGTCAACCTGTGGATGGTCTTGGTGAGATTCGTACTAGTAAGACTCGTCCGATTGAATATCCAGCACCAGGTGTTATGCAACGTAAGTCGGTTAATGAACCGCTTCAAACTGGTCTTAAAGCGATTGACGCTTTGGTTCCGATTGGTCGTGGTCAGCGTGAATTGATTATCGGTGACCGTCAGACAGGGAAGACATCTGTAGCTATTGATGCTATTCTCAACCAAAAAGGCCAAGACATGATTTGTATCTATGTGGCTATCGGTCAGAAAGAGTCAACTGTTCGTACTCAGGTTGAAACCCTTCGTCAATATGGTGCTTTGGATTACACAATCGTAGTAACGGCATCTGCTTCACAACCGTCTCCATTGCTTTTCTTGGCTCCTTATGCTGGTGTTGCGATGGCAGAAGAGTTCATGTATGAAGGCAAACACGTCTTGATTGTTTATGATGATTTGTCAAAACAAGCGGTAGCTTACCGTGAATTATCTCTCTTGCTTCGTCGTCCTCCGGGTCGTGAAGCCTATCCAGGGGATGTATTCTACTTGCACAGTCGTTTGCTAGAGCGTTCAGCAAAGGTTTCAGATGAATTGGGCGGCGGCTCCATTACAGCTCTACCATTTATCGAAACACAAGCGGGAGATATCTCAGCTTACATCGCGACCAACGTGATTTCAATCACGGATGGACAAATCTTCTTGAAGGACGATTTATTCAACTCTGGTATCCGTCCAGCCATTGATGCGGGTTCTTCTGTATCACGTGTAGGTGGCTCTGCACAGATTAAGGCCATGAAAAAGGTGGCAGGTACCCTTCGTATCGACTTAGCTTCTTATCGTGAATTAGAAGCCTTTACGCAATTTGGTTCGGATTTGGATGCAGCAACTCAGGCCAAACTCAACCGTGGTCGTCGGACTGTGGAAGTGTTGAAACAACCATTGCATAAGCCACTTCCAGTTGAAAAACAGGTTTTGATTTTGTATGCTTTGACAAATGGCTTCTTGGATTCAGTGCCAATTGATGATATTTTGGCATTTGAAGAAGAACTGTACGCATATTTTGATTTGCACTACGATGGTCTTTTGGATGTTATTCGTACAACAAAAGATCTTCCTGATACAGATGAATTGAATGCTGCTATCCAAGCTTTCAAAGACCAGTCTGTCTTTAAGTAAAGGAGTGAATAATGGCAGGTTCTCTCAATGAAATCAAGTCAAAAATTGCATCTACTAAGAAAACCAGTCAAATCACCGGTGCCATGCAGATGGTTTCGGCTTCTAAATTAGCCAAATCAGAGCAATTAGCGCAATCCTTTCAGATTTACGCTAGTAAGGTTCGTCAGATTACAACGGATCTCTTGCGTGGAGAATTGATGGCTTCAGATACAAGCAATCCAATGCTGATTCGTCGTCCAGTTCAAAAATCTGGTTATATTGTCATTACCTCTGACAGTGGACTAAAAGGTTCTTATAATTCCAGTATTTTGAAGGCTGTGATGGGGATGATTGAACAGGATCATGACTCAAAAGACGAGTATGAGATTATTGCCATTGGTAGTATGGGAGCAGATTTCTTCCGTGCCCGTGGTATCAATCCTGTCTTTGAATTGCGTGGTTTAGCAGACAATCCAAGTTTTGAAGAGGTTCAAAAAATCATTTCTAAGTCTGTTGAGATGTACAAGAATGAACTCTTTGATGAGTTGTATGTTTGTTATAACCACCATGTCAATAGTTTGACCAGTCAGGTGCGTGTACAACAGATGCTTCCTGTAGAAGATTTGGACCACAATGAAGCAGATGGTTATACAGCTACCTTTGAGTTGGAACCAAACCGTGAGGTTATTTTGGAACAACTCTTGACTCAATATGCAGAATCAACTATTTATGGAGCGATTTTGGATGCCAAAACTGCTGAAAATGCAGCAGGTATGACAGCCATGCAGACAGCGACGGATAATGCTAAGAATGTCATTAACGATTTGACAATCCAATACAATAGGGCTCGTCAGGCAGCGATTACTCAGGAAATTACTGAGATTGTAGCTGGTGCCTCAGCCCTTGAGTAATAGAAATAGAGGAAATAGAATGAGTTCAGGCAAAATTACTCAGGTTGTCGGACCAGTTGTAGACGTTGCGTTTGCAGCAGAAGATAAACTTCCTGAGATTAACAACGCACTCGTTGTATATAAAAATGATGATTCCAAACAAAAAGTCGTGCTTGAAGTGGCTTTGGAACTTGGTGATGGCGTTGTACGGACCATTGCCATGGAATCAACGGATGGATTGACACGTGGGATGGAAGTTCTCGATACAGGTCGTCCCATCTCTGTTCCAGTCGGTAAAGAAACGCTGGGTCGTGTCTTCAATGTGTTGGGAGATACCATTGACCTTGAAGAGTCTTTTCCGGCAGATTTTGAACGTGAGCCTATCCATAAGAAAGCGCCGGCTTTTGACGAATTATCTACTTCAAGCGAAATTTTGGAAACAGGGATTAAGGTTATCGACCTCCTAGCACCTTATCTAAAAGGTGGTAAGGTTGGTCTCTTCGGTGGTGCCGGTGTTGGTAAAACCGTCCTTATCCAAGAATTGATTCACAATATTGCCCAAGAACACGGTGGTATCTCTGTATTTACCGGAGTTGGCGAGCGTACCCGTGAAGGGAACGATCTTTACTGGGAAATGAAGGAATCAGGTGTTATTGAAAAAACGGCCATGGTATTTGGTCAGATGAATGAGCCACCAGGAGCTCGTATGCGTGTTGCTCTTACTGGTTTGACCATTGCGGAATACTTCCGTGATGTGGAAGGGCAGGATGTTCTTCTATTCATCGATAATATCTTCCGTTTCACGCAGGCTGGTTCAGAAGTATCTGCCCTCTTGGGTCGTATGCCGTCAGCCGTTGGTTACCAGCCAACACTGGCAACTGAGATGGGACAATTGCAGGAGCGTATTACCTCAACCAAGAAGGGTTCTGTTACATCTATTCAGGCTATTTACGTACCTGCGGATGACTATACAGACCCAGCTCCAGCGACAGCTTTCGCTCATTTGGATTCAACAACTAACTTGGAACGTAAGTTGACTCAGCTTGGTATCTACCCTGCGGTGGATCCATTGGCTTCGTCATCACGTGCACTTGCTCCACAAATCGTTGGTGAAGAGCACTATGCAGTAGCTATGGAAGTAAAACGTGTCCTTCAACGTTACCAAGAATTGCAAGATATTATTGCCATTCTCGGTATGGATGAATTGTCAGATGAAGAGAAGACCTTGGTTGGTCGCGCTCGTCGTATCCAATTCTTCCTCTCTCAAAACTTCAACGTTGCGGAGCAATTTACAGGTATGCCAGGTTCTTATGTGCCAGTAGCTGAAACGGTGAAAGGCTTTAAGGAAATCTTGGACGGCAAACACGACCATCTACCAGAAGATGCCTTCCGAAATGTTGGTTCAATTGAGGATGTGGTCGCTAAAGCTGCTAAAATGAAATTCTAGAGGTGGCTTATGGGACAAATGACTGTACAAATCGTAACACCAGACGGTATCAAATATGACCATCATGCAGCATTTGTTTTGGTCAAAACGGTTGATGGTGAGATGGGTGTCTATTCTGGACATGAAGAATTGATTGCAGTTTTGGAAATCGGTGAAATGAAAGTGCGTCGTGTTGATGATGAAAACCATGTAGACTGGATTGCGGTCAATGGTGGAATCATTGAAGTCAACAAGGATATTATTACGGTCATTTCTGATTCCGCTGAGCGGGAACGGGATATTGATATTAGTCGTGCAGAACGTGCCAAATTGCGCGCGGAACGTGAATTGGAAGAAGCACAGACTGCTCGTAATATTGATATGGAGATGCGTGCAACAGTCGCCCTCCAACGTGCGATAAATCGTATTCGTGTTGGGAAACATTAATCTATATGGGATTGAACTTGGTTCAGTTCCATTTTTTAATTTCATGGTATAATGGAAACATGGTAATTTCAATTTTACAGTTTTTTAGTCATATATTGTTTATCTATCTGGCTCATCATCTCTTGGTTACAACAGTTGATTGGTCACGGTGGTTGAAGGTGACTGGGGACAATCAGCGTAAAATCAATTTGCTGATTCTCTTTCTGGCAATAGCACTGGGGTACTTAGTCTCGACTTTCTTTTTAGAATTGTTGATGGTGGGACGCTCTTTTGCAAATATGTGATTTAAGATAAGAAAAGGATAAGAAATGGATACAATTATTGTTACAGGTAGTAAAAACGGTTTGAAGGGACAGGTTGAGATTGAGGGGGCGAAGAATGCCGTTCTGCCTTTATTGGCAGCAACAGTTCTAGCAAGTCAAGGGCAAACCAAATTGACTCAGGTTCCTATTTTGTCTGATGTCTATACAATGAATAATGTTGTACGTGGTCTGGGAGTTCGTGTGAAATTTGACGAGGAAACAAAGACTATCGATATTGACGCAACAGGTAAACTTGGTAGCGAAACTCCTTATAAGTATGTGAGTCAAATGCGCGCCTCTATTGTTATTCTTGGTCCGATTTTGGCACGCAATGGTTATGCTAAGGTTTCTATGCCAGGAGGTTGTACAATTGGTAGCCGTCCAATTGATTTGCACTTAAAAGGTTTGCAAGCTATGGGGGCTAAAATTAAACAACGAGCTGGTTATATTGAAGCGAGTGCAGAGAACTTGCAGGGAGCTCATATCTATCTTGATTTCCCAAGTGTTGGGGCAACGCAAAATTTGATGATGGCTGCAACTCTGGCGCAGGGTACAACGGTATTAGAAAATGCAGCGCGAGAACCTGAAATTGTTGACTTGGCTATTTTCCTAAACAAAATGGGGGCCAAAGTTAAGGGAGCAGGTACAGAGACGATTACGATTACTGGTGTAGAAGAATTGACTGGCGCAGAACATCAAGTGGTGCAAGATCGTATCGAAGCGGGTACCTTTATGGTGGCAGCGGCAATGACTGGTGGCGATGTCTTGGTCAAGGATGCTGTCTGGGAGCACAACCGTCCACTCATTTCTAAGATGTTGGAAATGGGAGTTGAGGTGACGGAAGAAGCTGAAGGGATTCGAGTTCGTTCGCAAGTGGATAAGCTTAAACCTGTAACAGTAAAAACTTTGCCACACCCAGGCTTCCCAACGGATATGCAGGCTCAATTTACAGCTCTAATGGCAGTTGCAAAGGGTGAATCTACCATGATTGAAACGGTATTTGAGAATCGTTTCCAGCATTTGGAAGAAATGCGTCGGATGGATTTGCATTCGGAAATTTTACGAGATACAGCTATCATTACAGGTGGTCAGACCTTGCAAGGTGCTCAGGTTATGTCTACTGATTTACGAGCAAGTGCCGCTTTGATTCTGGCTGGTTTGGTCGCTGAAGGTGAAACGATTGTAGGTAAATTAACGCACTTAGATCGAGGTTACTATCGTTTTCATGAGAAATTAGCTGCTTTAGGTGCAACGATTGAACGTGTGAGTGGAGAAGATGAAAATGGATAAGGATAATCTTAGCTATGTTGGTAAAAATTTAATCTTAGTAGCAGTTGTTTTGTTGATTGCTATTTTGGTGTTTATTTTAGGATTAATGGTTGGTTACGGTGTCATAGGAGATGGAGACAATGTATTTGCGGTGTTGTCACCAGCTAAGTGGCAAGAACTAATCGGTAAATTTACAGGAAAGTAGGCTGGACCTGCTTTTTTGATGGAGAGAAAATGGCGAAGAAAAATGTAAAAAAACAAGCGATGAGTCTGCTCAGCTTATTGGCTACGATTGTTGTAGTAGCGGGTGGCTATCTTTTAAGTGATAACAAGAGCAGCAACGTTGCTGATTATTCCTATTATGTCAATCAGTCTAAGGCGAGTGAAGGCACACCTAGTCAGGAACTGGCTAGTTCGGTATTGACAGAAGATGTAAAAAAGCAACTGGGGAATTCGATTGAATGGAATGGCGCTGGAGCATTTATTATTAACGGTGATCAAACGGATTTAGATGCATCGGTTGCCAGTGTTCCTTATGGTGATAATAAGACAAAAACAGTCCAGGGAGAAACGGTTCCAACGGTAGCCAATGCGCTTTTAGCCAAATCTACACGTCAGTATAAGGACCGTGAAGAAACAGGAAATGGTCGAACTTCTTGGACACCTGCGGGTTGGCATCAGGTCCATGATTTAACTGGAGAATATGACCATGCAGTGGACCGTGGTCACCTCCTAGGTTATGCTTTGATTGGTGGATTGTCTGGTTTTGATGCTTCAACCAGCAATCCTAAGAATATTGCAGTTCAAACAGCTTGGTCCAACCAAGCTAACGACCAAACTTCAACTGGGCAGAATTATTTTGAAAGTCAGATTCGGCGGGCCTTGGATAAAAATAAGCGTGTCCGCTATCGTGTGACCTTGGTGTATGCTGAGAGTGAAGACCTTGTTCCTGTCGGAAGCCATCTAGAGGCAAAAGCAGCAGATGGTAGCTTAGAGTTCAATGTGTTCGTTCCAAATGTGCAGAGTGGTCTCAGTATCAACTATCATAGTGGGGAAATTGCAGTAAATCAATAAATAGTCAGACGAATTCTCCCTCGTTAAATCAAATATATCAGACGATTTTCACGTAAAATCGTCTTTTTTTGCTTATAATTAAAAATATTTACAAAAATAGTTGACAAATCATCTGACGAATATTAGAATATAGTTAAAGAAAACGCTTACGACTTTGTCGTAGAAAACATTTAGGAGGAATTTCCAATGGAAAAACATGTTGAGCAACGTGTCGAAGACGTTACTTATAACAAAGCCAAGTTATGGCAAATCATATTATTTGCGATGAACAATTCATCGACGAATATTTACTTGGTTGCTTTTACTTTCGTGACTTATTTATCGACAGGTGTGCTTGGTCTTGCAGCCCTGTTTGTTAGTCAACTCATGGGCTATATTCGTATCTTTGATGGTTTCATTGATCCTACAATCGGAGTTATCATTGATAAAACGGATACTAAGTTTGGTAAATATCGTCCTATCTTGGTTTTGGGGAATATCATTACAGCAGCTTCTCTTTTTATGATGTTAGGTTTAAGTGGAGTTAATGAGAGTCTCCGTCTTCCTCTATTCATCCTTGTTTTGATTATCCATAAAATTGGATATTCACTTCAACAGACGATTACAAAAGCAGGACAAGTTGCGCTTACCAATGATCCAAAGCAACGTCCAATCTTTAATATTGTTGATGGTATTGCGACAACTGTGTTGATGACTGGTAGTCAGGTTGTTGTGTCAGGGACATTGGTTCCAAAACATGGTGGTTTCACTCCAAGTTTCTTCCAAGAATTGTTCCTCGGTGTAGTAGTAATTTCAGCTGTTCTGGGTATTTTTGCTATTATCGGTATTTGGGAGAAAGACAATAAGAAATACTTTGGTCTTGGTGAGAAGACACAAGAAACTAAGTTGAAAGACTACTGGAAAGTTATCAAAGGAAACAAACCTTTGCAGGTTCTTTCAATCTCTGCAGCTTTTGTAAAATTTGTTGCTCAACTGTTTGGAGATTCCGTTATCGGGGTTATGCTGTATGGTATTATCTTCGGTGACTATGCTCTTTCTGGAAAAATGTCTATGCTGTTGATTTTGCCAGGTATTCTTGTAACAGTTGGTGCTGCGCAATTGGCTCGTCGTAAAGGTTTACGCTTTGCCTATATTACAGCGCTTCAACTTGGGATTGCTGGTCTTGTGACCTTGGCAGCAATGCTCTTTTCAGCTAAACCAGGTATGTTGGATTTGACAAATTGGAATCTCTACACAATCGGCTTCTTTGTTGTTTATATCATTGCTCGCTACGCATCTAGTGCTCCATCTGGTTTGGTATTGACCATGGGTGCGGATATTACAGACTATGAAACTTCAGTATCTGGTCGTTACTTGTCAGGTATGATTGGGACTATCTTCTCATTGACAGACTCAATTGCTTCTTCATTTGCCCCAATGGTTGTTGGATTTGTATTAGCAGGTATCGGTTTTGGTAAAGAGTACCCAACTGTTGAAACAGTATTCTCAACAGATTTGAGAATGGCACTGATTGTCCTGTTGACAGTGATTCCAGCAGCGGTATTGAGCGTATCCTTGTTCTTGATGAAATTCTACAAACTAGACCGTGAAGAAATGGCTCGTATTCAAGAGAAAATCCATGTTATGAAAGCGGCAAAAGACGAAGAACGTGTGCGTGCGATTGCGAAAAATGTTCCATTATCTGATATGGATTATGTTGATGTAACTCAATATAAGGTTGATCAATACGACGATAAATAATACATTAACGACCTAGTTGGAGGCTTCCAGCTGGGTCTTTCATCTAGGAGGCGGTATGAAAAAAATCTTAGCATTTGGAGAAGTTTTATTGCGGCTATCTCCTCCTCATTATCAGACCTTAACACAGGCCACGAGTTTAGATTGTCAGTTTGGTGGTTCGGAGTTGAATGTTTTAGCCAGCTTGGCTCAGCTTGGTCACTCAGTCGAGTTGGTGACGGCACTGCCTAAGAATGAAGTGGGAAAAATGGCAGAACACTTTCTTTTTGCACGGCAGATTGGACAGAAATATGTGATTCGACAAGAGGGAAGGCTGGGGCTTTATTATTATCAAAAGGGTTTCTCTCTGAGACCTAGCCAGGTGACCTACGACCGTGATTATTCTGCTTTCAGCCTATCCAAGGGAGAAGACTATGATTTGGAAGGCATGTTTGACGGTGTTGATTGGTTTCATGTGAGTGGTATAACGGTCGCTTTGAATCCAGATATTTATCGACTGGCTTTTCGTTTGATGGAAATGGCAAAGGGGCAGGGTGTTAAGGTTTCCTTTGACTTGAATTATCGAGAAAGTTTGTGGTCTTCTTTTGAAGAAGCGAGGGAGAAATTATCTCCTTTTGTAGGTTTAGCAGATATTTGCTTTGGTCTAGAGCCTATTCAACTTTTCAATGAATTTGGAAAAGATGTGAAGGATGAATTGGGGTTGAAGCGCCCTTATGAAAATAAAGAAGTCTTGTTGGCGGTAGTTAAGGGTTTGGCGGAGACATATTCTTTGCAAAGTCTTGCTTTTACCCAGAGGGAAATGACCTACAATAATGAATATTTGCTGAAAGCATACTTGTATCAAGATGGTATTCTTTATGAAACGGAAAAAGAATCCATTCAAGTTTTGGACCGAGTTGGGACAGGAGATGCCTTTACAGCAGGAATTATTTTGGGTTATTTGCAGGAAAAAATGCCACAGGAAATAGTCGACTTGGGGATGGCTAGTTTTCAATTCAAACATACCATTGAAGGGGACATTAATGTCATCAGTCAATCAGATATTGATTTGCTATTGAAAAAAGGGTCACGTGAAATAAAACGATAGAAAGAAGGAAAAAGTATGTTGTATCCTATACAAACAAAAACACGCTCAGTTTATTCTTTAAATGGAATATGGGCTTTTAAGCAAGGGAGCAATGATGTTCATAGTCTGTTAGATACAGATGAAGTAATGGTTGTACCGAGTTCCTTTAATGATGTTGTTGTCGATAAAGCAAAGCGTCGTTTTGTCGGAGATAATTGGTATGAACTCATGGTGGCTCTCCCTGTCGTATCAGCTGATGAGGAGTTGGTTGTGCGTTTTGGTTCGGTGACGCATCAGGCCAAAGTCTATGCGAATGGTCAGCTAATCGGGGAGCACAAGGGTGGTTTCACACCTTTTGAATGCTTGATTCCATCAAACTTATACGACGCTGACCAATTCCGTTTGACAGTCTGTGCCAATAATGAGTTGAATTACACAACCCTTCCAGTAGGGAATTATAGCGAAGAAGTGGATGAGAATGGTCAAATTGTGAAGACCGTCAAGGAGAATTTTGACTTTTTCAACTATGCTGGTATCCAGCGGACAGTCCATCTCTATAAACGTCCCAAAAATAGAATTGAGGATATTGTTATTCGGACGGAGCTAAATCAAGATTTGACTCAGGCGGTAGTAAATGTTGATGTGATGACAGTTGGGCAGTACGATTCCATCCGTATATCTATTTTAGATCAAGAGGGACAGGAAGTAGGTCTTCTTGAAAATGGACAAATGGTCATTGACCATCCACGCCTTTGGGAGGTCTTGGATGCCTATCTCTATACTGCTAAAGTTGAATTATTTGACGGAGAAAACTTGCTAGATACCTACTCAGAACAATTCGGTATTCGTAGTGTTGCGGTTGAAAATGGGCAGTTTTTCATCAATGGAAAACCTTTCTATTTCAAGGGATTTGGTAAACATGAAGATACCTTTATTAATGGTCGTGGATTCAATGAAGCAGCCAATCTGATGGATTTGAATTTACTGAAGGATATTGGAGCAAATTCTTTTAGGACATCTCATTATCCCTATTCTGAGGAAATGATGCGGCTGGCAGATCGTTTGGGAATCGTTGTCCTTGATGAAGTGCCAGCAGTTGGCCTGTTCCAGCTTTTCAATGCAGCCTTGAATTTGACAGGTGATTCTGAAGAAGTAAAAAATACTTGGGAAGTTATGCAAACCAAGGAGGCTCATGAGCTGGTGATTGATGAATTGATAGCGCGTGATAAGAATCATCCTTCTGTAGTGATGTGGGTTGTTGCCAATGAACCGGCAGGGCATGAAAAGGGAGCACGTGCTTACTTTGAACCTCTGATTCAGCGCATGAGGGACAGAGATCCTTCTGGGCGTCCTGTGACCTTGGTCAATATTATGACAGCAACGCCTGATAAGGATGAGGTTATGGATTTGGTCGATGTTGTCTGTCTCAATCGTTACTATGGTTGGTATGTTGCTCATGGTGACTTGAAGGCGGCAGAGAAAGGGCTCCGTCAAGAGTTGGAGACTTGGCAAAAACTTTATCCTGACAAGCCGATTTTGATTACGGAATATGGTGCAGATACTCTTCCAGGTTTGCATTCGCTGTGGGATATTCCTTATACAGAGGAATTTCAGGTGGATTACTATGAGATGAACCATCGAGTCTTTGATTCTATTCCTAATTTAGTTGGTGAGCAGGTCTGGAATTTTGCTGATTTTGAAACCACGGTTGGTATCATTCGAATTCAAGGAAATCATAAGGGGTTATTCTCACGGAATCGTCAACCGAAGCAAATTGTTAGAGAAATAAAGAAACGTTGGACTGCCATTCCAAACTACCATTATAAGAGGAAATGAGCTATAATAGTAGCAAATAGAAAGTTGTATTGGAGGACCAAGCACATGGCGAAACCCTTGGTAGAAAAAGCATCGGAACGCTTATTGGAATTGATTTTGGAAAGAGGATATGAAGTTGGTGACAAGCTTCCAAATGAGTATGAATTGGCCCAAGATTTAGAAGTTGGACGTTCGACTGTTCGTGAAGCTGTTCGAAGTTTGGCTACTCGAAATATTCTGGAGGTGCGCCAAGGGTCGGGAACCTATATCAGCTCTAAAAAAGGAGTATCAGAGGATCCCTTAGGTTTTTCTTTGGTAAGAGACCGTGTGAAGTTGACGACAGATTTGTTTGAAGTGCGGTATTTGCTTGAACCGAGAATTGCGGAGCGTGTCGCTCAGTTTGCCTCGGACGAAGATATTGCTCGACTAGAAGAAATTGTCCTTGCTATTGAAGAGGCCGTTGCTGCTGGAGACACGAAGCATCTGGAGTTGGATGTGAAATTCCACTGTATGCTGGCTGAGATGAGTGGGAATCTGGCAATGACTAGTCTGATGCCTGTCATTAATCAATCTATTCATCTGATCAATGAAAATTATTCAAATCGTCAGATGAAATCGGATAGTTTACAGGCCCACAGGAATATCTTAATGGCTATCAAGCAACGCCACCCTGTTGCGGCTTATGACAGCATGTTAGCACATATTATATCAGTAAGACAGGTTGTTTTAAGCGAATGGTTCGATAAAGATATGACCATGCATGGTCTCAATGATCATAAATAGAAATACAAAATAGACTGCCCAGAATAATTTTCTGGGTATTTTTTTGTATTTTCCTTGACAAATCATCTGATGAATTATATACTATATCTATAAATGACAACGCTTTCTAATTGGAGGTCAAGATGTTAAAGCAATTAAAAGAAAATTACTTTTTCGCAGTAATTCGCGGAAAAGATGAAGAAGATGCAAAAGAAATCGCTCGCCATGCGATTTTGGGAGGTATTCGAAATATTGAAATTACATTTTCGACTCCAAATGCAGCGACAGTTATTAAAGAATTACAAGAGGAGTTCTCAGACGATTCTTCTGTAGTCATCGGGGCGGGAACAGTAATGAATCTTAAGTTGGCACAAGAGGCAATTGACGCTGGTGCTAGTTTCCTGGTTAGTCCCCATTTTGATAGGGAAATTCAAGACTTAGCGAAAAAGGTTGGAGTACTCTACTTCCCAGGCTGTGCAACTGCAACAGAGATTGTCACAGCTAGTCAGGCGGGATGTCCTATTATCAAGCTTTTCCCTGGTGGTGTTTTGGGTCCTGGATTTATCAAGGATATTCACGGACCAGTGCCCCAAGTGGATTTGATGCCTTCAGGTGGCGTATCAGTTGATAATGTTGCAGATTGGAAAAAAGCCGGCGCTTGTGCTGTTGGAGTCGGTTCGGCTCTGGCAAGTCGAGTGCAGGCTGAAGGCTATGAAAGTGTAACGACGATTGCTCGCAGTTTTGTTGCAGCTTTGGAGGGATGAAATGAGTTTTAATGACAAAAACTTTATGCTAAAAAACGAGCCGGCTAGGGAGCTTTACGGGAAAATAGCAGAGCTTCCGATCTATGATTTCCATTGCCACTTGGATCCGAAGGAAATTTTTGAAGATAAGGTTTATGAAGATATTGTTGATCTGTGGCTAGGGGGTGACCATTATAAGTGGCGCTTGATGCGGGCTAATGGTATCTCAGAAGAAGAAATCACAGGTTCAGCAAGTAAACTAGATAAGTTTAAAGCCTGGGCAAGAACCTTGGAACGAGCTTTCGGAAATCCTCTCTATCATTGGAGTCATTTGGAATTGCGACAGGTTTTCGGTGTTGAGGAATTGTTGACCGAAGAAAATGCAGAGCGACTCTATCATCAGCTCAATGGCTATTTGCAAGAACATCAAGTTAGTCCACGTAAGCTGATTGCGGATGCTAGGGTGACCTTTATTGGGACAACTGACTATCCTCTTGATAGTTTGGAATGGCATAAGCGCTTGGCTGAGGACTCAACGATAGATACTGTAGTGGCACCGACTTTCCGCCCGGATGAAGCCTTTATAGAACATCGAAATTTCAATTCATTTTTTAAACGCTTGGAGGAGGTAACAGGGGTAGCAGTAAGAGACTTTGCAAGTTTTGTAGAGGCACTAGGTCAGCGTGTTTCCTATTTTGCTCAACACGGTTGCCGAGCAAGTGACATCAGTTTTACGGCTATTTCATATGAAGAAGCAAGCCTTGAAGAGTTGGATGAAATTTTACTAGCACGACTTGCAGGTAAAGAGGCTGGCCAATCCAGTATCAATAAATGGCAGACTGCTATCTTTAGAGAATTGTGCCGATTGTACAAGAAACATGGCTTTGTGACACAAGTTCACTTTGGTGCCTTACGGAACAACCATACAGGACTATTTGAAAAACTTGGAGCAGATGTAGGTGTGGATTCGATTGGAGACCAGACATGTCTGACTGTGAATTTGAATCGTTTGTTAGATAACTTGGTCAAGGAAAATGCCCTTCCAAAAATGATTTGGTACAATCTCAATCCAAGTTACAACATTGCTCTGGCCAATACTTTGGCGAATTTCCAGTCCAATGAGGCAGGGCTTCGTAGTCAGCTACAATTTGGTGCTGGTTGGTGGTTCAATGACACCAAGTTGGGCATGATTGACCAGATGAATGCCTATGCAGAACAGGGTATGCTTGCTAATTTTGTTGGTATGTTGACAGATTCGCGTAGCTTTTTATCTTATCAACGGCATGATTATTTTAGACGGATTTTAGCGACTTATGTCGGCCAATGGATTGTTGATGAAGAAGTGCCTGAAGATTACAATCGTTTAGGGCAGTTTGTAGAAGCCATATCCTATTACAATGCCAAAGAATTTTTTGAACAATAAAGGAGAGTAAATCATGAAAATGTCATTTCGATGGTATGGGAAAAAGGATCCTGTGACACTTGAGGAGATTAAGGCGATTCCTGGTATGCAGGGAATTGTGACAGCTGTCTATGATGTGCCAGTTGGTCAAGCTTGGCCCCTTGAAAACATTCTAGAGCTGAAAAAAATGGTAGAAGAGGCAGGACTTGAAATTACTGTTATTGAATCCATTCCTGTTCATGAAGACATCAAACAAGGGAAGCCAAATCGTGATGCCTTAATCGAAAACTATAAAACTTCCATCCGTAATGTCGGGGCTGCAGGTATTCCAGTTGTATGCTACAATTTCATGCCTGTGTTTGACTGGACACGTTCAGACTTGCACCACCCACTTCCAGATGGTTCAACCTCTTTAGCTTTCCTTAAATCTGATTTAGCAGGTGTTGATCCTGTGGCGGATGATTTGAACTTACCTGGTTGGGATTCGTCCTATTCCAAGGAAGAAATGAAGGCTATTATTGAAAATTATCGTCAGAATATTTCCGAAGAAGATTTATGGGCGAATTTGGAGTATTTTATCAAAGCAATTCTGCCAACGGCTGAGGAGGCTGGCGTCAAAATGGCTATTCACCCTGATGACCCTCCGTATGGAATTTTCGGATTGCCACGTATTATTACTGGTCAAGAAGCCGTTGAACGATTTTTGAATCTCTATGATTCAGAACACAATGGAATTACCATGTGTGTCGGATCCTATGCTTCTGATCCGAAAAATGATGTCCTTGCCATGACGGAATATGCTCTCAAACGCAATCGTATCAATTTTATGCATACGCGCAATGTGACGGCAGGTGCTTGGGGCTTCCAAGAAACAGCACATCTGTCACAGGCTGGTGACATTGACATGAACGCTGTTGTTAAATTATTGGTGGACTATGACTGGACTGGCGCCTTACGTCCAGACCACGGTCGTCGTATCTGGGGAGACCAGACCAAGACACCTGGTTATGGTCTGTATGACCGTGCACTTGGGGCAACCTACTTTAACGGTCTCTATGAAGCCAATATGCGAGCAGCGGGTAAGACACCAGATTTTGGAATTAAAGTAAAAACAGTCGGAAATAAGGAGAGCTAGTATGACACGTGTTATTGAGTTTAAGGACAAGGTTGTTGTTATTACAGGAGCAGGTGGTGTTCTTTGTGGCTATTTGGCAAAAGAATTTGCTAAGGCAGGCGCAAAGGTTGCGCTTTTGGACTTAAATGAAGCTGCGGCTCAGGTCTTCGTTGATGAGATTGCAGCAGCAGGAGGCGTTGCGAAAGCCTATAAATCTAACGTTCTTTCTAAGGAAAATTTGGAAGAAGTTCGCCAGCAAGTCCTAGCAGATTTTGGTCCTGTAGATATATTAATCAATGGTGCAGGAGGCAATAATCCCAAAGCGACAACGGACAATGAATTCCATGAGATTGGACTACCAGCTGAGACCAAAACTTTCTTCGACTTGGATGAGGCCGGTATCAACTTTGTTTTCAATTTGAATTATCTTGGAACCTTATTGCCAACACAGGTCTTTGCACAGGATATGATTGGTCGCTCGGGAGCAAATATTATCAATATTTCCAGCATGAATGCCTTTACTCCTTTGACAAAAATTCCAGCCTATTCAGGTGCCAAGGCTGCTATTAGTAATTTTACCCAATGGTTAGCAGTCCATTTTTCAAAAGTTGGCATCCGTTGTAATGCGATTGCGCCTGGATTCTTGGTTACCAACCAAAACCGTGGCTTGCTGTTTGACGAGTCGGGTCAACCGACCGCACGTGCTAACAAGATTTTGACCAATACACCAATGGGGCGGTTTGGTGAAGCGGAAGAGCTAGTCGGAGGGGTCTTCTTCTTGGCAGATGAGAATTTGGCAAGTTTTGTCAACGGTGTTGTTTTACCGATTGACGGTGGCTTCTCAGCCTATTCAGGAGTCTGATGATGAAGATGGAATACGTATTTTGTGTGGATTCTGATGGCTGCGCCATGGACACCATGACCTACAAACATAAACTTTTTTTTGGCCCCTTAGCTGCGGAAGTTTTTGGTGTTAAAGATAAAGAACCGTTTTTAGCTGAATGGAATCGAGTTAATCTCTACTCACGAGAACGTGGCATTAACCGTTTTTTTGGCTTAGTTAAAGGCCTAGAATTTGCAGGTGTGACTGGTATAGACAACTTGAAAAATTGGGTCGCGACCACAGATTCTTTGTCAAATGCTTCTCTGGAAAGATTGATAGAGGAGCAGCCGTCAAAAGACTTGGAATTAGCCTTAAAATGGTCCACTCAAGTCAATCAAGCCATTAAGCATTATAGTGGTCCTGTTTTAGCCTTCATCGGCGTTCACAAGGGTTTGGAAAAACTGAGCCAGTTAGGAAAAGTCTACGTAGTTTCTTCTGCTAATAAGGAAGCGGTAGAAGAAGAGTGGACAGACCAAGGTTTGCTGGACTTTGTTACAGAATTGTACTGTCAAGACTGTGGCAAGAAAGAAGATGTCATCAAACTGTTAATAGAGGAAGGGTATTGCCCTGATAAGATTATGATGATTGGTGACTCGCCTGGTGATTTGAAGGCGGCGGAATTGAACGGTGTCCATTTCTATCCTATTTTAGTAGGACGAGAGATGCAATCTTGGGCAGATTTGACAGAAACGATTGCAGATGACTTTGTTCATCAAGCATTCACAGGTGAGAAAGAAACAGAATTGATACAGGCATTTTGGAATAATTTAGACGACTAGAGAGAAGGGCTAGAGGCGCTATGCCCTCTAGCTTTTTTGGAGGCAAACATGACACATTTAGTAGATTTACGGAAGAAACCTTACAGCCTTGATGAAGAGGCTATTTCTTGGATTGAAGAAACCATTGCTCAGATGACCTTGGATGAAAAAATCGGTCACCTCTTTGTCAACATGGGGAGCCAGCGGACAGAAGACTATCTGACTGGAGTATTAAATGATTATAAGATTGCTGCTGTTCGTTACAATCCTGGACCTGCTGCAGATATTTGGGAGCAAAACTATATTTTGCAGACCAAGTCTAAAATTCCTCTCTTGATTGCAGCCAATACCGAATCTGGTGGGAATGGCGCTGTTACGGACGGAACGAAAATTGGGGATGAAATCAAGATTGCTGCGACAGCCGAACCTCGCTATGCTTATGAAATGGGGAAAGTTGCAGGACTTGAAGCAGCTGCGGTAGGTTGCAATGCCTCCTTTGCACCGATTATGGACCTCAGCCGTAATTGGCGAAATCCAATCATTGCAAACCGAACTTGGGGAGCTGATGTAGACCAAGTCATTGAATTGTCCAAAGAATACATGCGTGGCATTATGGAGCACGGCATTGTGCCGTTTGCTAAGCATTTTCCTGGTGATGGTATTGACGAACGAGATCATCATTTGTCTTTCGCTTCGAATCCCATGACCAAGTCTGAATGGATGGAAACATTTGGACGGATTTATGGTGAGATGGCTGACGCAGGTCTCCCAGGTATTATGGCGGGGCACATTCATTTGCCAAATGTTGAGAAAGAAATGCATCCAGAACGTGAATTGGATGACATGTTGCCAGCTTCGCTGAATAAAACCCTCTTGGATGAATTGCTTCGTGGAGAGTTAGGTTACAATGGAGCCATCGTCACGGATGCCAGTCACATGATTGGTATGACTGCTTCTATGTCCCGTCGTGAGCTATTGCCTACAGCTATTGAGGCAGGATGTGATCTTTTCCTTTTCTTCAACGATCCAGAAGAAGATTTGCAATGGATGAAAGAAGGATTGGAAAATGGTCTGCTTTCTGAGGAACGCCTCCATGATGCTCTTCGTCGTACCTTGGGCTTGAAAGCTAAACTCGGTCTTCACTTGTTTGAAGGTCGTCGTCAGGAAATCATGTTGCCAAAAGAAGAAGCGCTGGCTTTGATTGGTAGAGATGAGGCGAAACAGCTTGCAAAAGAAGTAGCTGACAAGGCGATTACCTTGGTAAAAGCCAAACAAGAAGGAATTTTCCCAGTCAATCCAGAACGCTACAAACGTATTTTGTTGGTCGAAGTGGATGGCTATAAGGGTGGTTTTGGCGCCATGATCAATGCTGGCAAGAAGAGAGCAGCCGATACGCTGAAAGAACTATTAGAAGCACGAGGTCACCAAGTATCTATCTGGGAAAATACAGAAGCACGGATTGCCAAATTACCAGAAGAAGAGCGCCCTGCAGCGATTGCGAATGTCTATGCTTCCAAGCGTCCAATTGCCGAAATCACAGATAACTATGATTTGATTATCAATTTGGTCGATGTCAACTCAGGAGGAACAACTCAGCGAATTATTTGGCCAGCTGCCAAGGGAACACCAGACCAGCCTTTCTATGTTCACGAAATTCCAACCATCGTTATTTCTGTTCAACACCCATTTGCACTTGCAGATATGCCACAGGTTGCAACCTATATCAATGCCTACGATGGCTTGCCTGTCACATTAGAAGCCTTGGTTGCTAAACTAGCAGGAGAGTCAGACTTTACAGGAGTATCGCCTGTAGATGCCTACTGTGGTTTACTAGATACATGTATTTGGCGCGGAAAATAAGGAGGAAAGAATGCCTAGATTGGTTGATTTGCGGAAGAAACCCTATTGTTTGAATGATGAGCAGATTACCTGGGTAGAAGATACCTTGGCTCATCTGACTGATGAAGAAAAAATCGGTCAATTGTTTGTCAATCTATTCTTCTTCGGAGGGGATGCCTTTAGTGGAAATAATCTGAGTAATCAGGAATTGATGAACCGATACCATATAGGTGGTGCTCGTTATATGAATGGCAGTCCAGAACAGGTGCAAGGACTGATTAACGAGTTGCAAAGCTATTCAAAAGTACCTCTCTTGGTTGCAGCGAACTGCGACTCAGGTGGAGATGGAGCTGTGAAAGGAGGAACCTATATTTCCTCAGGTGCTCAATCGGAAGCCAGTAGGGATCCTCGTATTCCCTACCTAGCAGGTCTCGTATCTGCGAGAGAGGAGACTGCATTAGGTGTAAATGTCAACTTTGATCCGTGCGTGGACATTGTTCAGAACTGGCGCAATACGATCGTCAATACCAGAGCCTACGGCACAAATGCGGATGATGTTATTGCTTATACCAGTGCCTATCTAGAAGGATTGACTGCTGAAAGAGATGTTATTCAATGTATCAAGCATTTCCCAGGAGATGGTACAGAAGAACGTGATCAGCACCTAGTCCTCGGTGTCAATGAACTCTCTCCAGAAGAATGGGACAAGAGTTTTGGTCGTGTCTATCGTCATCATATTGAAGCTGGTGTTGAGATGATTATGGCGGGTCATATAGCCTTGCCATATTACCAGAAAGAACTCAATCCAACTTTGAAGGACGAAGACATTTTGCCTGCAACACTTGCTCCTGAATTGATTCAAGATTTATTGAAAGAAAAACTGGAATTCAATGGCTTAGTCATAACAGATGCCAGCCACATGTTGGGGATGACAGCAGCCATGCGTCGTGAAGACTACGTACCTGCAGCCATTGCTGCGGGTTGCGATATGTTCTTATTCTTCAATAACTTAGAAGAAGATTTTGAATTTATGCTCAATGGCTACCGCAAGGGAGTGATTACTGAAGAACGCCTTCATGATGCTCTCCGTCGCATTTTAGGTCTGAAAGCCAAACTCAATCTGCATATCAAGCAAGCGGAAGGAACCTTACTAAAATCAGCTGATGAATTGGCTATTATTGGCTGTGAAGAACACTTGGCTTGGCAACGTGAAGCAGCAGATAAAGCAATTACGTTGTTGAAGGATACCCAGAAAAATCTTCCAATCAGTCCAGAAACCCATCGCAGAATCCGTTTGTATTACCTAGAAGGTGAAAAAGAAGGGATTATGGCGGCAAGTACAGAAGTGGTTGATAACCTTAAAGCTGCCTTGGAAGCGCGTGGTTATGAAGTGACTGTCAATGATGGTACGACTCGAATCAAAGGTAAAACGCTGCAATACCGAGAAGAAGTTGATTTAGCCTTGACTGTTGCCAATGTCATTGGATATGGAGCGCAGAATAATTACCGCATCCAGTGGAAAACTGCTATGTCAAATGAGGTCCCTTGGTATGTACATGAAGTTCCAACCATTTTCGTTTCACTAAACTATACAACTCACCTTCACGATGTTACCATGGTTAAAACTGCTATCAATGCCTACCATCACAATAAAAATACTATCGAATCCCTCCTTGATAAATTAGAAGGAAAAGATGCATTCTATGGTGTGCCAAATGAGAATGTTTGGGCCAATAAATGGCAGGCAAAACTATAAAACTAAACTCCTTTCTATCCTAGATAGAGGGAGTTTTCTAGGAAGAATTCTTGCCAAACTTTCTTATTTTTGATAGAATATTCTTAATTGAATAGGAGTCTGTGAGACTAGTACACCTATGGAAACTGTCCAGGGAGTTGAGCCGTGACTGCAAGCTCAATCAGTGAAAGTTGGTCGAATTCACTCACACAAGGACTTAGAACCTGTATTCACAGTTCAGCACTTCCATCTAAGGCTAGTTTTTTAGCTACTCATCGTTAGTTTTTTTCAAAATACAGTCAGTATTCCCTCAAAAAACTGCCTCGATTAGCGGAAAACCATCTCTTATGTGCAAGCACTTCACTTGTGAATACAGGTTCATGGAACTAAGGTCTGCCCAGCAGATGAAAACGGATGGTACCGCGTGACAACGCTCCGATACGAGTGGTGTCATGCGTTTTTTTATTGGAGGAATTATGTCAAACATTGAACAACAGTTGGCTGAATTAAGCCAATCCACACTTGAAAAGTTAAAAGAAATCCAGCACCAAGGAGAAAAAGAACTACAAGACCTGCGTGTTGCGGTTTTGGGTAAAAAAGGGTCCTTGACGGACTTGTTGAAAGGTTTGAAAGACCTATCTAACGAAATGAAACCAATCGTTGGTAAACAGGTCAATGAAGTGCGTGATGTGCTGACGGCTGCTTTTGAAGAAACAGCTCAGAAGGTTGCAGCAGCAAAAATCCAACAACAATTAGCATTAGAAACCATTGATGTGACCCTGCCAGGTCGTCAGATCAAGGTCGGAAAACGTCATGTCTTGACCCAGACTTCTGAAGAAATCGAAGATATTTTCTTGGGCATGGGCTTCCAAATCGTTGACGGATTTGAAGTGGAAAAAGATTACTACAACTTTGAGCGCATGAATTTGCCAAAAGACCACCCAGCACGTGATATGCAGGATACCTTCTACATCACAGAAGAAATCCTTATGCGGACCCATACGTCGCCTGTTCAGGCACGGACCATGGACCAGCATGATTTCTCAAAAGGTGCCTTGAAGATGATTTCGCCAGGCCGTGTTTTCCGTCGTGATACGGACGATGCGACCCACAGCCACCAGTTCCACCAGATTGAAGGCTTGGTTGTCGGTGAAAATGTATCCATGGGCGATCTCAAAGGTACGCTTGAAATGATTATCAAGAAAATGTTTGGTGAAGAGCGTCAAATTCGTCTCCGTCCATCATACTTCCCATTCACTGAGCCTTCAGTTGAGGTGGATGTTTCCTGCTTCAAGTGTGGTGGTGACGGCTGTAACGTATGTAAGAAAACAGGTTGGATTGAAATCCTCGGTGCCGGCATGGTCCACCCACAAGTATTGGAAATGAGCGGCATTGACTCAACCAAGTACTCTGGCTTTGCCTTCGGTCTTGGTCAGGAACGCATTGCCATGCTCCGCTACGGTATCAACGATATTCGTGGATTCTATCAAGGCGATGTACGATTCTCGGAGCAATTTTGATGTGAGCCCTGTTTCTGATACTGAAAGTATCTAGAAACAGGACGGTAGCCGCTATAGCGGTCTACCTACTCCCCTCACTAGTTCTAAGGTTGAAAAAATGTCAACCTTAGAACGTCGTAATCCGATAAAGTTATTAGATTGTTGATTGAGAGAAGCGGTAGCTGCTATAGTGGTCTACCTACTCCTCTCACTAGGTTTACAGCTGAAAAAGTAGTGTTTTCTAAAAAAATAAAGAAAGAAAAGTTATGTTAGTAAGTTACAAGTGGTTAAAAGAACTCGTTGACTTTGATGCGACAAGCCATGACTTGTCTGAAAAAATGTCAACAACAGGAATTGAAGTAGAAGGGGTTGAGCAAAAGAGTGCTGGCCTTTCTAAGTTGGTTGTCGGTCAGGTTGTGTCTGCTGAGCCAATTCCAGATACTCACCTCAATATTTGTCAGGTAAATGTGGGCGAAGCAATCACGCAAATTGTTTGCGGTGCTCCAAATGTCAAGCCAGGTATCAAGGTGATCGTTGCTCTGCCAGGAGCTCGTATCGCTGGCAACTACAAGATTAAGAAAGGCAAAATCCGCGGAGTTGAATCCTTGGGCATGCTCTGCTCATTGAGCGAAATCGGCGTGTCCGACTCAGTTGTGCCAAAGGTCTATGCGGACGGTATCTACCACCTGCCAGAAGATGCAGTCGTGGGTGAGCCAGTCTTTTCATATCTTGACCTCGACGACGAGATTATTGAGTTGTCCATCACACCAAACCGTGCCGACGCCCTCTCTATGCGTGGTGTGGCTCACGAAGTGGCAGCTATCTATGACAGCAAGGTCAACTTCAAGCCAGTGGTCTTGGAGGAAAGCGACAAGAAAGCCAGCGATGTGATTGAAGTGGCCATTGAGTCAGACAAGGTGACTGCCTACACGGCCCGTGTTATTGAAAATGTGACTATCGCACCGAGCCCGCAGTGGTTGCAAAACCTGCTCATGAACGCAGGTATTCGCCCGCTCAACAATGTGGTGGACATCACCAACTACATCTTGCTCTACTTCGGTCAGCCAATGCACGCCTTTGACTTTGACAAGTTTGACGGCAAGAAAATCGTGGCTCGTCAGGCAAAAGAGGGTGAGAACTTGGTAACTCTTGACGGCGAAGAACGTGACTTGATTGCCGATGACATCGTCATTTCCGTTGCGGACAAGGCAGTTGCCCTCGGTGGTGTCATGGGTGGTGCTAATACAGAGATTGACAATAGCTCTAAGACCGTCGTGCTGGAAGCAGCCCTCTTTGACGGCAAGTCTATCCGCAAGACCTCAGGTCGCCTCAACCTTCGGTCTGAGTCCTCTTCTCGCTTTGAAAAAGGCATCAACGTAGCAACTTTGACGGAGGCTATGGACACAGCGGCTGCTATGATTGCGGAATTGGCTGGCGGTCAGGTCTTGTCTGGCATCGTTTCTGCGGGTAGCGTGGACACATCGGATGTCCCAGTCACAGCGACCATTGATTACGTTAACCGCTCGCTCGGGACCAATCTGGACTATGCCCAAATCGCAGACATTTTCCGTCGTTTAGGTGTGGAAACAACTGGCGATGCAAGTCAGTTTACAGTCGCAGTACCGCGTCGCCGTTGGGACATTCGCATTCCAGCAGACTTGGTGGAGGAAATCGCTCGTATTTATGGCTACAATAATCTGCCGACTACTCTTCCGAAAGAGGATGGAACAGCAGGTGAGTTGACCCTGACCCAGAACATCCGTCGCCAAGTTCGTAGCATGGCAGAAGGTGCAGGACTGACAGAAATCATTTCCTATGCCTTGACAACGCCTGAAAAGGCTGTGGAGTTTGCTGCTCGTCCAACCACAGTCACCGAACTCATGTGGCCAATGACGGTTGACCGCTCTGCCCTCCGTCAGAACATGGTGTCTGGTATGCTTGACACAGTTGCCTACAACGTGGCTCGTAAGAACAAGAACTTGGCTCTTTACGAAATCGGTAAGATCTTTGAACAGTCTGGCAATCCAAAAGAGGACCTGCCACAAGAAATCAACAAGTTTGCCCTTGTCTTGACTGGTTTGGTAGCTGAGAAAGACTTCCAAACACCAGCTGTGCCAGTTGATTTCTTCCATGCCAAAGGGATTTTGGAAGCAATCTTTGGTCACTATAAGTTGGCGGTTGATTTTGTAGCCACAAGTGAGATTGCAGCCTTGCACCCAGGTCGGACAGCTGAAATCCATTTGAATGGGGCGGTTATCGGCTTTGTCGGTCAGGTACATCCTCAAACGGCCAAGGACTACGGTATTCCTGAGACTTATGTGGCTGAAATCAATCTGGATGCGATTGAAGAAGCTCTCCAGCCTGCTCAGCCATTTACCGAAATCTCCAAATTCCCAGCGGTTAGCCGTGATATTGCCCTGCTTTTGAGCAGTGATGTCAAGCATCAGGATGTCCTGAATGCTATTGCCGGTGCTGGCGTCAAACGCTTGACTAAAGTGACCCTCTTTGACGTTTACGCGGGTAGCAATATTGAGGCTGGTAAGAAATCGATGGCTTATAACCTGACCTTCCAAAATCCTGCGGATAGCCTGACGGATGAGGAAGTGGCTAAGTACATGGAGAAAATTAGTAAGGCTTTGGTAGAGCTTGGTGCTGAAATTCGTTAACATGTAAATCTTGTGAAATCCTAGTCAGCGGGCTAGGATTTTTTGGAGGGAAGTATGAACATTCAAGATATTCAAGAAAAATTTTTTCGAGAAGGCAAGCTTATCGTTATTCCTAAAAAATTAAAAAGTAAGCAGGTCTTGTTTGCCTATTTACAAGAAGAGTTGGCTAAGAAAGGCTCGGCATTCACAGAAAAAGAAGTCAATGCCTTTCTAGCTGAAGTCTATGATGATTATGCTATATTGAGACGCTACTTGGTGGACTACGGCTACTTGTCGCGTGACCAGTATGGTTTGGAATACAGAATAGAAAAAAAGAGATGATTGCGGTCATCTCTTTTGTCTTATACTCTTCGAAAATCAAAATTATCCGTTGTCAACTTGCCTTGATGAACTCTAGTTCTATCTTCGCCTTCGTTTCCTAGGCTACTTTTGATTTTCATTGAGTATTACAAAATAAAAGGTTCAATCTTCAACTCTATCTGGTTGCCATACTTGGCTAGTAAATCGTCTGCCAGGGGATGATAGAGTTCTCGTAGTTGTTCGATCTTGTCAGGAAATTGTTTGCCGATATAGTCAAACTTGCGTTCGATGGTTAAGAAAAGTTGGTGGAAGAGTTCGTTAATCTCATTCAAGCGGGCAATCATTTCTTCGTCTTCTTTGAGAAAATCAGGGATTTCTGAGCGATTGTTGACAAAACCGTCGATGAGTTTTACGGGGAAAGAGCCGTATTCTAGGACAAATTCGTACATGGGTTTCTCCTTGCCTTACTATTGATAGGACTATTGTAGCATAGATTAGAATGTGACAAAAGAATTTCAACTTTATTGTAGTTTAAGTTTTGTTTAATTTTATTTTCAGTTTCATTTAAAGCTAGGTCGGTAAACTATATCTTGTAAACAAGACAGGGACCTGTCAAAATTTAGGATAGAAGAGGCACAATAATGAAAACAAGAATCGTACAAAAGCAGTTTAAGCGTAAAGAGACTAAATATATCGTTGATAAAAAAACTTTTGAACTTTTAGAAAAGGAACTTCGTCAGTACATGATGGCAGATGAGTTTGCGACATCAACGATTACCAATATCTACTTTGATAATGAAGATTTTGATATGGTTCAAGATTCACTTGCCAAAAAGAATGGACGTGAGAAAATTCGGATGCGTGTCTATGATGTGACACCATCTGAATCGAGTCAAGCTTTTCTTGAAATCAAGAAAAAAGAAAATAAAATTGGCTATAAATACCGCTTAACTTCAAACCCTGTTTCTGTAACAAATTATGTCGAAAATGGAGTGATTGATTCCACAATTAAGGATGATAAGGTAACCTCAGAACTCGAAATGTTGAGAGAACGCTACGGTACTATTAAGCCGAAGATGTATATCTACTACGATCGCGTATCCTATAAAGGAATCGAAGACAAAAAAGTTCGTCTCACAATCGATAAGAACTTACTTTATCGAGACTACGATGTGGATGCAATGGAAGGTAAATTTGGTAAGAACCTATTAGACCCAACCAAAGTAATCATGGAAGTAAAAGTTCCAGAAGAACGACCAGACTGGTTGGTAGCCCTGCTCGAAAAATACCAAATCGAAAAGCAATCATTTTCAAAATATGGCAATGCCTACAAGCTGGCTCATCAAATGAGCGGAGAGGAAGTAACTCGATATGCAACTGTTTAATAGTATCTTTTCAACATCAAATAATAACATCACCTTGATGCAGATGTCCCTGATTTTTGGTGTCAGTCTTGCTATGGGTGTGCTCCATGCGGCTGTTTATAAATACAAATCTAATTATACTAAGGAATTTGTTATTAGCCTCAGCCTGATGCCTGCCCTGATTGCTGTTATCATCGCCTTGGTCAATGGAAATTTGGGAGCAGGTGTGGCGGTGGCTGGGACCTTCAGTTTGATTAAGTTTCGTTCTGCCGCAGGTTCATCTAAGGAAATGCTAGCCATTCTATTAGCAATGGCCATCGGTCTGGCTACGGGTATGGGTTTCCTTGGTCTAGCCATTTTTATGACCTTAGTCTTGTCAGCCTGTATCTTGATTTTTGAAAACATCGGTTTTGCCCAGGTTAATCAGAACCGCCGCCATCTCCTAGTGACTGTACCGATTGAGTTTGACTATGATCAATTTTTTGAAAATCAATTTGGTAGTTCTTGTAAACAAGCAGACCTCATTTCCCTCAAATACAAGCAGAAAAAAGATGCCCTTGTTTTAGAATACCAAGTTCTTCTGGAAAAATCAGTGACGGACAAAAAACTGGTTGATACCATCTTAACCGCTGGACCCCTAGATGTTATTCTGAACAAGCAAATGCCTAAGAAAAAATATTTATAAAATCAAAGAAGCCCTGGATTTCCAAGGCTTTTTTTCCATTTCATAGAAACTATTCTTCATAAAAATCAACACTGTAATCCAGCAATTTGTCCCCATCGTAGCGGAAGCAGGCTGAGAAAAAGGGGCGGTTTTCCAAGAGCCATTCCTGAAAATGACGGTCACCCTCCCAGGTGGGCTTGGACAGGACTTGGTCATAAGGAACCCATTCCAGATCGCCCTCGTTGCAGTCTATCAGACTACCTTCAAAGCCAGTAATTTTGAAGACGTAGGTGTACCAGTCTGTGTTTGGAGTAAAGTCTGGGAAGGTGATGACACCTTTTAGGGCGTGCTTGGTGACCGTTAGACCTGTTTCTTCAAAGACTTCTCGAATAGCACAGGCTTGCGGTGTTTCTCCAGGTTCCAATTTGCCACCCACTCCAATCCATTTACCTTGATGGACATCGTTTTCCTTTTTATTTCGATGAAGGAGGAGAAATTCCTTGCCATTATCAATGTAGCAAATGGTAGCGAGTTGAACAGGTTTTTTAGTCATGGTGGCTCCTTGAAAATATTTTCCTTCATTATACCATAAAGCTCCTTGTATGAGTATCTCAGTCTTTTATCTGACAGGGGACAGTTTTTGTATGAGAATACTGAAAGCCCTTTTCTGAAAAGGGAATTTAGGGTATAATAAGAACATCAAACTATTTAAGGTGTATTATGTCAAAACAAGAACAAATCGAACAAACCATTTATCAATTATTGGAATTACTAGGTGAAGATCCGAATCGTGAAGGGCTCTTAGATACGCCTAAGCGGGTCGCTAAAATGTATTTAGAAATGTTTAACGGCTTAGAAGAGGATCCCAAAGACCAATTTACAGCTGTTTTTTCAGAGGGACATGAAGAAGTTGTTTTAGTCAAGGACATTCCCTTCCACTCTATGTGCGAACACCATTTGGTACCCTTTTATGGCATTGCCCATGTAGCCTATATTCCGAGTAAGGGGCGTGTGACAGGTCTTAGCAAATTGGCGCGTGCAGTAGAGGTGGCAAGCCGTCGCCCTCAATTGCAGGAGCGCTTGACCCATCAGGTTGCCCATGCCCTTCAAGATGCCCTTGAACCGGAAGGTGTTTTTGTCATGGTAGAAGCAGAGCACATGTGCATGAGCATGCGTGGTATTCGCAAGCCAGGTAGCAAGACGGTGACGACTGTTGCCCTTGGTAAATACAAGGAAGATGCCATCTTGCGCCGTGAACTCTTGTCCATGATTCACAATAAATAGGAGGTTCTATGTCAATCGAACAGTTAGCGAATCAAGTAACCATCATGGGGATTCTCAATGTGACCCCAGATTCCTTTTCTGATGGTGGTAACTATAATGAAGTAGAAGCAGCCCTGGTTCAGGTTGAAAAATTATTAGCAGACGGTGCTACCGTCATTGATGTTGGTGGTGAGTCCACTCGTCTAGGTGCAAGCTTTGTGTCGGAAGAAGACGAGATTGCTCGCGTGGTTCCGATTATCCGTGCTATCAAAGAAAACTATGACTGTCTAGTCAGCGTCGATACCTATAAGACAGGAACTGCACGTGCAGCCTTGGAAGCAGGCGCAGATATATTAAATGATGTCTGGGCAGGACTTTATGATGGAGATATGTTAGCCCTGGCTGCGGAGTACAAGGTACCAATCATTCTCATGCACAACCAGAAAGACGAAAGCTATGTGGATGTTGTTGGAGAGGTCAGAAACTTTCTAACAGAGCGGGCTCAGGCTGCTTTGGATGCAGGTATAGCTGCAGATCAGATTTGGCTGGATCCAGGTTTTGGCTTTTCAAAGAATGTCCAACATAACCTAGATCTCTTACAAGGTTTGGAACAGATTACTGGTCTTGGGTATCCTGTTCTTTTTGGAATTTCCCGTAAGCGCGTGGTGGATTATTTGCTTGGAGGTAATAGCCTGCCGACTGACCGCGATCAAGCAACGGCAGCCCTGTCTGCCTGGGCAGTCCAAAAAGGCTGTAAAATGGTCCGTGTCCACAATGTCGCTGCTAACCGTGATATCGTTAAAGTTTGGGACCAATTGACTTCTGGAGGTCAACATGGATAAGATTTCCCTTAATAAATGCCGTTTCTACGGTTACCATGGAGCTTTCAAAGAAGAACAGGTTCTTGGTCAAATTTTCACAGTTGACTGTGATTTGTTTGTTGACCTGACAGCAGCTTCACAAACTGACAATTTAGAAGACACAGTTCACTATGGTATGGTCTTTGAAACCATTAAAGCAGTTGTGGAAGGCAAGCCCTACATCCTTATAGAAAAGGTAGCAGGTGTTATTTGTCAGGAGATTTTTGAACAATTTCCAAAGGTGGAGAAGATTCGCTTGGCCATTTACAAGGAAAATCCGCCCATTGCTGGACACTATGATTCTGTCGGAATTGAATTGGAGCGTGAACGACCATGAAGCATCTAGCCTATCTCAGTATCGGAGGAAACATGGGTGATCGGCAAGCCTATTTACAGGCAGCCCTAGACAAATTAGCCAGTCATCCAGGTTGCCAGCTTGGCTTAGTTTCCAACATTTATGAAACTCCAGCTTGGGGCAAGACCGACCAGGCTGATTTCCTCAATCTAGCCTGTCAAGTGTATACTGATTTGTCTGCTCAGGATTTTCTAAGCGTTTGCCAGAACATCGAACAAGAGTTGGACAGAGTACGGATTGAAAAATGGGGACAACGGACCATTGATTTGGATATTATTTTTTGGGATGAGGAGAAGATTCAAGAAGAGAATCTGATTGTTCCCCATCCCTACGCCCATGAAAGAGCATTTGTTCTCAAACCTCTTGCTGAGATTGCTTCTGATTACCGTCACCCAATTTTGAAAAAAGTGGTATCGGACTTGCTTGCAGAACTAGGGGAACAAAAAGATATAAAAATTTTCAAATAGTTGCCTCTGATACTAGGTTTATTAGAGGATAGAATAGATAAAGGAGTTTTATGACAATTTTAGCAACTTTAGGAGTTTTATTGGCTATTGTAGCCATTATTTATTGGACATCAAAAAATTTACATGTTATCATTGCTGCACCACTAGCTAGTTTAATCATCATTCTGACCAATCAGATGAATGTTTTGGAAGTTATGTTGGGCAAAGAGCAGTCTTATATGGCGGGCTTAGCAGGTTTTTTGATTAATAATTTTGCCATCTTTATGTTGGGGTCTATCTTGGCACGTTATATGGAGGCAAGTGGAGCTACGCAGACGATTGCCAATAGCATTTTGAAAGTAATGGGAAAAGATAGTCCCTATAAGGGCTTGTTAGCCATCACTTTGATTGCTTCTATTCTGACCTATGGTGGTGTGAGTATTTTTGTAGTCATTTTTACCTTGCTTCCCCTTTCACGCCCCCTCTTTAAAGAGTTGAATATCAACTGGGCACTTTTTCCGATTCCTGTCTTTTTGGGAGCAGGTACCTATACGATGACAACTCTTCCTGGGGCACCTTCCATCCAGAATGTCATTCCGACAAAAGTTTTGGGAACTAGCTTGACCGCGGCACCCGTTATCAGTTTGGCAGCCAGCTTGACGCTATTAGTATTTGGCTTGCTCTACATGGCCTACTGCCTCAAGAAAAGTCTAGCAAATGGAGAGACGTATACGGAAGAAGAGGATGAAACTGCAGTAGTGGGAGCTGATAAGACACCAAATCTATTTTTATCAGTCTTGCCTCTATTCAGTCTTATTGGGACGATTTTCCTAATGAGTAAAACTCCGAATGTCCTGGCAATCGGATTGTTGGTCTCTATCCTTCTATCAGCCTTGATTTTTTATCCATATCTGCCAAATCAAAAAGAAATTTTGAATGCTGCGACAACAGCATCTATAGTGCCTGCTTTTGCAACTTCTAGTACCGTAGCATTTGGGACGGTGTTAACCTTGTCAGCAGGTTTTGCAGTCATTCAAGAATGGATTCAACAAATACCAGGATCACCGCTAATCAGTTTATCTGTTTCGACAGCATTGATTAGTGGCATTATCGGTTCATCTTCTGGTGCAGTAGGTATTGCTTCAAGTAATTTCCTTCCTGCCTATTTAGAAATGGGGATTAATCCAGAGTTGCTGCATCGTGTAGTAGTTGTTGCATCAGCTATCTTGACAGTTGTGCCTCAGTCTGGCGTGATGATTACCTTCCACAATCTTTCAAAATTAAGTATGAAACGTGGACTCAAGTATTCATTTATCCTAGTGACAGTTGGGCATTTGTTAGCCTTACTTGTGATTTTACTGTTGGCGCCTTTGCTATATTAGGATTGATTAACAAACAAATAAAATCCCTGCCAATGGGCAATATCATTCAGTTAAAACCTCTACTCAAATATTTATTCGGGTAGAGGCTTTTTCTTTATAATATAATAATCAATGAAATCCCAAAACAGTAAGCTCTAATCTTCTATAGTTATTTAGCTTTTATCATATACTAAACAAAAACTAAATAACTACAAATTGAGTATAAAAGACTGATAATAGCTCAAAGGGAAGGTTAAAAAATAGGAATTCTCCCTATAATCCAGGGAAAATTCCTATTTTTAATTATGGATTATGCAAATCAGAGATTTTTTCAGTAACTTCGATCTGAGAGGCTTGTTTCTTTGAAATTTGATGGAAAATAACAGTCCAATTTTCATGACGGCGCCAAAGTGACGTATGAACATATTCGCCAATTTCAAACGTAACTAATTTTGATTTATGGCTAATAGATGTCATTTGGTAATTTGATAAATACGTCGTTTGGATGGGGTGGTCGGCAAGTATCTGAGTTTTATTTCGGTAGTGGCCTTTGGCATCAATTAAGAGATACTGGTCGTCAATCAATTCTTCATACCCATTAGCATGTGCTTGTATCTCTGTTTCAAAACGGAAGAGTTTGTCGTACACATGCTCATACATCTCATCGTGTGGAATTTCAGATGGTTCTACGTGAATATCCACATCAAAAACTCCATGTTTGAGTGTTAGGAGTTGCTCAACCTGCTCAGTCACTTCATGACTTTCATAAACGGATAAGTCTGGATTCATTTCTAAAACAACATCAAGGTAGATATTGGCTCCATAAGTCCGACCACGTTGTGATTTGACAGAAACGATTTTTGGGAGTTTGAGAATATCTTCCTCGTACTTTTTCAATAAGTTTTCATCAAATCCATCAGATAGGGTAAAGAAGCTTTCCAGAAAAATATCGTAGGCTGTTTTTAGGATAAAGAAGGTAATGATGATGGCTGCAATTTTATCGACAATAGGGAAGTTGAAAGCCGCAGCAAAGATTGCGATAGAAGTTCCTATGGAAGTGACTGCATCGGATAGATTATCCTTGGCAGCTGCTTCTAAGGCCTTGGAACGTACTTTTTTTGCCAAGCGGTTATTATATAAATAAACAGCTAACATAACTAGTGCGGAAAAAATTCCGACAATGGCCCCCATAATGTCTACTTCGATAGAAGAATTGCTGATTAGTTTTTGGAGGGTATCATAGAGTACTTGGAAACCAACGACAAACATGATGAAGGATGTAATCAAGCTTGCCAAGTCTTCCATTTTCCAGTGTCCAAATTTATGATCGGTATCAGCTGGTTTCTGTGCCATTTTTAGTCCAACAAGTACAGCGATATTACCGATAATATCAGAAATATTATTGAAGGCATCTGCTCGTAAGGCATCTGAATAAAAGAGCTGTCCTGCAACGAGTTTGATACCTGATAAGACAATATAGGCACCGATAGATAGCAAGGCACCACGTTCAGCAAGTTTTAGATTGGTTACGTTTTGGTTCATAGCATCTCCTTTGATAAGTTTTCATTTTAACAAAAAGGCCCCTTATTTTCAAGGGGTTAGGCTGTTTTTTTGCCGGTTCGAAGAACCTTATAAAGGCGTAATAATATTGTTCCGCTGGCCATACCGATGGGAATGACTAAGGCTAAAGTTAAGACGGTAGTGATATTGGTTAGGGCTTGAGCGTGGTCCCCAGAAACGAAATAAGTCGTGGTCATGTAGGCTCGATAGCCTGGAACAAGTGGTGCAAGTATAGCCAATGAAAAGATGACGGAGGGTGTTTTTAACCAAATACTCATGATTTGACTGACACAGGATCCGATAATTGCCGCGAAAAAGGTAGCAATCAAGACATTTGTTGGTTCCAATAGTAAAAGATAAATAAGCCAAACAAGCATGCCTAGGAGTCAACCAGGGACCAGCATTTTTCTTTGAACATTGAGAACAATTAAGAAGGCTGCGATAGCGATATAAGAGGCGAGTGCCTGTAATAAGAAGTGAACTGGTGTCATAGATTACCTCACAAGCATAAAGGCCACAGTTGTACCTGCACCGAGCGATAAGATAATAAGCGCAGTTTGGAAAAATTTGGTCATCCCTGTATTGATATGATTGGTCATGAGGTCTCTTACAGCATTTGTAAAAGCAATCCCTGGTACAAAAGGCATGACTGCCCCCGCATTAATCAGGTTAGGATTAATGGGGAGAGTAGTGGTTGCGCTTAATAAATAAGAGGTGAGTGAGAAGACAAAGGCGCCAACGAAGGTGGTGACAAAATCAATTCCAATATAGCGCTCGACAATTAGTGAGATAGGGAAAGCTAAAGCTGTTGCGAAGACAGCACCTGCTGCATCTAAAAGAGAACCTCCGAACATGATGGTAAAAAAAGGTGCGGCTACTACGGCAGCTAAGGTTATTTGGATATTGTTATAAGGTGGCTTTTGTTGTTTGATTGCATTTAATTGGCTCCAAGCTTCTTCTAGGCTGATTTCTTCATTGGCTAGGGAACGGGAGATTTGGTTGACGTCACAAACTTTCTGCATATCGTAATTTGAATTTACGATGCGTTTCATACGCGAAATATTCGTATGGTCGATGGAGAAAAAGATAGCAGCAGGGATGGCAAGGACATTGGCCTGTTCAATTCCTTGTGAATGTGCAATCCGAATCATGGTATCTTCAACTCGGTGAATTTCTGCACCGCTTTGTGCCAAAATGGCACCAGCGAGCATGAGCACGTCTATGACCAAGTTTAGTCTAGGAGTGTTTTCCATAAAGTAAGTCCCATCCCTCTGCTAGTTATTTTCTTAATTATAACAAAATATAGGTGTAGGCAACATATTTTTTTAATAGATAGGCAAAATAGTTGAAAAATGTTCGGATTGTAGTATAATTGACTTATCAATGATTGATCGATCAATCAAAAAGAGGTAGATAATGCAAGAAATGGAAGATTTGTTATACAGATTGAAAGTGGCAGATGAGATGATTTCCAATCTTTTTGAAAAGCAGTTGGGAATCAGTTTGACACGCTATTCAATATTGCAAACATTACTAAAAGATGCACCCCTGCATCAGTTGGCTTTGCAGGAGCGGCTTCAGATAGACCGCGCAGCGGTTACGCGTCATCTCAAATTGTTGGAGGAGAGCGGCTATATCATTCGCAAGCGAAATCCTGACAATCAGAGAGAAGTACTTGTCTGGCCAACTGAGCAGGCTAGAGAAGCGCTAATCACGAGTCCTTCTGCCCACCACCAAGCTATCAAAACTTCGATGAATCAGATTCTAACTGTTGAGGAGAGAGAGCAATTCTTAGCCACTCTTGATAAACTGTTGATTGGCTTGCAAAATCTACCTATATAATTTTTTGAGAGGAGACATTATGTCTATTTTTACCACTATTCTAGCTAGTATCGTAGCTATTGAGCACCTATATATCATGTATTTGGAAACCTTTGCGACCCATTCAGACTCTACTAGTCGTGTATTCAATATGGAGAAGGAAGAATTACAACGTAAGTCTGTGACTGCCTTGTTCAAGAATCAAGGAATTTATAATGGCTTGTTGGCGGTTTTCTTGTTCTACGGTATTTTTACTGGTAATCTAGAAATTACAAGCATTTTTGTTCTATATGTTATTGCTGCAGCAGCTTATGGTGCTATTACAGCAAGTCCAAAAATTATCTTGACCCAAGGTGGACCAGCTATCTTGGCATTAATTTCTATTTTGTTGTTTAAATAGGTTAAAAAGCCTTCCGTGAGGAGGGCTTTTTGCAATTACCGAATGTTCAGTTCCCCATCTAGTGTAGAGATATCGAGGTAATTTGTAGCTTTGGGATTAATATAGTTTGGAAGCTCAATTCGCAGATTATTTTGACTGGCATCTATATGGATGTCAGTTTTTGTTTTGGAATGAAGAAAAATGTCGATTGAACCATCGTAATTACTGATGCTATGTCTTCCTTCTAGTTTTAGGTTTTCAGCTTTAAAATCCCCATCCTCAATCGTTAAGCTACTGCCAACAGTATCGGAAATGTCTTTCGGACTTATTAATGTGGAATGATTGATTGCTACTTCTCCATTGAGGTGTGACAAATGAGCAAAGCTGAGTTGACTGTTTTCAATCAACATATCCCCATCTTCTGCAGTGAGTTCAAGATTTTGAATAGTTACTTTATCCAGATAAAGGTCTCCTTGAAGGTTGCCTGAGAGTGTTTCGATTGTGCTATTTTTAGGGACCTGTAAGACAGGTTGGTAGTAGGCAACATTCTGGTCATTGACAAGATTTAAGATAGGTTCGAGTAAACCATCATAAGTAACGATGCCTTGATAGGCACTAGAAATGGTTAATTTTCCATCTTGGACTTGGTGACTGAGGAGGTCGATGTCTTTATGCTGATTTCGATAGTAGTGGAGGTGGAATTGGTTGTCAGGCGAGGGCATAATGGACAGTTTTTCATTGACCTCTATAGAACGAATATCCGTAAAGCTTGCCGTTTGGGGCTGAAAATAGTTTTCTACAACAGTTTTCATATTTGTCCAACCGCCAGCCAGGTAGCCAATGAGGCTTAGAATGGCTCCAAGACCTAGCAGGCTCAGACTGATTTTCGTAAATGGTTTAAGCTGTTTCATAGTAGCCTCCTTTGCGGATTTTTCTTTGCATCCAATGTAAAACAAGCAAGAAGGTTTTGCTTCCAAGGTCTAGAGTGAATTTACTACCCAAGAGGGTGAGTGCCAAACAGATAAAGGCGAGGCCTGTGAAGAGGAGAGAGGAGGACCATGAGAGTGTGAAGAGGTCGAAGGCGAGGAGCATCTGGGTGATTGCGAGGCTGAGGAGGACAATCCAGAGTGAGATAAGGAGCAGAAAGAGGCTAAAGATGATTAGGAGAAGGGTGATGAAGAGGGCGACCAAAGTGATTGCTAGGGGGACGCCGATTGGTGCGGCAAGGATAGCGAGGATGGTCAACCAGACCATATTGCTTGTATTTGGCTTATCTTCCGTCCGCTCTTTTTCATAGAGGGTCGCTAGAATTTCACGGGCGGCTTCTTTTGGACTGCCTAATTCTTGAATAGCTTCTTCGTCGTTTTCTTTCTCATCGAAAAATTCATTGAAATAGTCCAAGGTATCTTGAAAATCTTCTTTTGGCAAGTGTTTGAGATGTTTTTCAAGTTTCTGTAAATATTCCTTGCGATTCATAGAAACCTCCTTTATCCTACAGTAAGTTGGCAGTCTTGACAATGAATAGCTAGCTGATCAGGGCTATTTTCTTGCTTGTAGCTGAGATGAGTGATGTCCCCCTCTTTCATCATTGTAAACGCCTTATCTTTTGGAAGTTTAAGGCTAGAATCTTCCTCCCAGATGTCCAAACTGATGTCCGTATTTGGTTTAAAGGTTAGGACAGAATCTTCAGCCTGGCAGTTAAGGCTCTTTTCTAGGACAAATTCCTTCAACTTCCAGACACAGTCTTCTAATGTTATCCTTGCATCTGAAAGGCTCATGCTTGAGAGAGTGATAACAGCATCGCTGGCTTCCAATTTTAACTCGCTCAGCTGTCCATCTGAGATAGTTAGTGTAGAGTCTTCTAACTGTAGAGCAGAGCTTGGACAGCTCACTTTCGTCATGCTGATGCTGCTATCATCTGCATTGATGACTAGCTGTTCGCTCGCCTGCACAGCCGCCATCGTCAGACTACTATCTGTCGTTTTCAGATTGAGATTGGTAAGGGGCAGTAGTTTTTTAGGGATTTTGAGAATAGCAGAGCTGGTTTGCTGGTTGGAAAAGTAGGGGTGGTCTGGGAGTGGCTTGCTAGATAGGTACAAACTATCTTGGACTAGGTGATAGTCAAAAGCCTGATAGGACATTTCTTCAGAAAATGGATTGTGCAATACTACCTTGTCACCTTCATAGCTTTGCACGCTAAGTGCCTGATCTTCGAGAATAATCTGTAAACTTGCAAAATCAGGTAATTCTTCAATCTTTGCCGTCAATTCAATCCTTTCCTTCGCTTGAAAAGCTGAATGTTTGAAATGTTTGAAAAAACTATCCCAGTCAAATTGAAAATCAAAGTCAAAATCGAAATCAAATGCTTTAGTTGATTGTGAAGTGCCTTGGTCTACCTGGGCGATTAGGGCATCTTCAGGTAGATTGGCAATGATTTCTTTTGCAGCTTCATCAGGTGTTCCTAGCTCTATAATAGCTTCCTCGTCGTTATCCTTTTCGTCAAAATATTCATTGAAGTAGTCTAAAGCTTCCTGTCTGGCACTTGGATGGAGTTGAGTTAGTGCTTGTTCTAGTTGGTTCAGATATTCTGCGCGTGTCATTTTCTTAGGCTCCCTTCTATGATTCCGTCAATATGGTCTTTGTAGCTATTCCATTCACCCTGCAGGAAGGGTATATGCTCACGTCCAGCAAGTGTGATGGTATAGTATTTCCGCTTTCTCCCTTGAAATTCTTGGGTGTAGGTGGTGACATAGCCAGCCTTTTCCAGTTTTTTCAAGATAGGGTAGAGCGTGGATTCCTTTATATCAGCAACTATCTTGATGGTCTGACTGATTTCGTAGCCGTAGGAATCCTGCTTTTCCACGATGGCTAAGACCAGAAACTCTATCAAGATAGAGGATACGGGGTAGTACATAAACTCACCTCTTTATCTTTATAGCCATCCAGTTTATCTTTTACTACTTCGTCAACTTGCTTTGCCGTATGCTAGTACAGCCTACAGCTAGTTGCCTCGTATTAAAAGCAAACTGAAAGACTATGTATAATTATTTTATATATAAATTATATACCTATTGTTTAGCAAAATCAAGCGATTATATAAAATTTTTATATATCATCAAAATTCTTTTCTATGTGCTGTACTAGTTTCATGAATGAACTTGAATTATAGTCACTAGTTTATCTTTGATTACTTCGTTAACTCGCTTTGCCGTACTTCAGTACAGCCTGCAGCTCGTTGCCTTGTACTAAAAGCAAACTAAATGACTATAATAGCTCGTGCTCTTGGTTTTATCTTTGTTATCGGTTTAGGTTATACATTAAAAGTTAAAGGGATTGTTCGAAGGGAGGATGCGACAATCTTTTCTAGCTTAGTGATGAATATTACGCTACCAGCTTCTCTCCTTGTAGCTTCAGCGACAGCCCAAGTATCTATAGATTTATACGTTCCCTTCATATTAGGGATTCTTTGTAATCTTTTTTTGGATATGGTGGGATACTGGGAGGCAAAGAAGTCTGGTCAACAGACTTCCATCGGTCTTATGCAGTTATCAGGCTATAATATCGGAACCTTTACACTCCCATTTGTGCAAGCTTTTTTTCCGCTCTCTAGTCTACTAAGCGTCATCGTATTTGATGCGGGGAATGCAATCATGGTTCTAGGTGGGAATTACAGTATCGCAGCTGGTGTGGATGAAGAGCAGGAAAGAATGACCGCTGCAACTTTTATAAAGAGTCTTTCACGCTCAGTTCCACTAGTAGTCTATCTAGTTAGCCTATCGTTAGCAATCTGCTCTATCAAACTTCCACGCGAACTTATCTCTGCGCTGACGATAGCCAGTAACGCTAATCCTTTTTTAGCCATGCTCATGTTGGGAATCTTGCTTGATTTAAAATTGAATTGGAAAGAAATTAGTCGATTGGCCTATCTTCTCTCTTTGAGGCTGGGTGCGAATATTCTAATAGCAGGAGTCATTTATTTTCTTCTACCTATTGATAAAACGATGAAAATCATGTTGCTGGTCTGTCTAGTCTCTCCGATTTCGGTCATGTCCCCAATATATGCATTAAAGTTAGGTAGTCGCTCAGCTGAACCTGCCAATGTTAACTCCTTATCTATTTTGGTCAGCCTAGTCATGATGGTTTTTCTTATTTTTCTATTCGTTTAAAAAAGCCTCCGCGTGTGCGGGGGCTTGATTGTATACTAGTCAATAAAAAATTCTTGTGGACCTTGGTAACGACTTCCATCATTAAAAGCGATGTAGAGGTTAAAGATAGGTGTAAGAAGAACGTAGAAGATAGCTTGTATAGCTGATAAACCGAAGCTACGACCAAAATTGTAAACGAGATAGATGCCATATAATGGTCCTGCTAGTGGAATCAGTAAGAATAGAATGAACCATCTTTTTTCATAGCCAAAGGCGATGCATTGTTGGATATAGAGATTGTAGATTGGAATCAATGATTTCCAACCAGCGTAGCCTGCTTTTTTGAAGAGGATGTAGTTGGAAATAGCAACAAGAATATACCAAATAAATGAAAATAGTAGTGTTGTACCCCAAATGCCAATGAGAATTCCCTGTGCTAATGTTTCTTCTGTCATAATAAAACTCCGTTTCTTTTTTATAGTTCTATTATATCAGTATTAGTTCAATAACACAATATAAAATTGCATTTTTTTGAAATTTTTTCAGAAAAAACGACTTTCTATTGAAAGCCGTTTGAAATTTTATTTGTAAGCGACGATTCCAAGGATGACATCGACGGCTTTTTCCATGGTTTCTAAGCTGACGAACTCGAAGCGACCGTGCATGTTTTCGCCACCTGCGAAGATATTTGGTGTTGGAATGCCCATGAAGGAAATCTTAGAGCCGTCTGTTCCTCCGCGAACAGGCTCAATCAGTGGCTTGATGCCTAGATTTTCCATGACGTCCTTAGCAATGTTGATTGGAGTCATATCTTTCTCGATGATTTTTTTCATGTTGTAGTATTGGTCGTGCAGGTTGACAATGACGCGTGGAGTGTCAAAGTTGGCATTCATCTTTTCAGCGATGTCCAGCATGAGTTGCTTGCGGGCTTGGAAATCTGCTTCCTCGAAGTCACGGATGATGTAGGTGGTAGAAGCAGTATCAACACTGCCTTCCATGTTCATCAAGTGGAAGAAGCCTTCATAGCCTTCTGTTTTCTCAGGGCGGTCTGCCTCAGGAAGAGCATTGTGGAAATCAATAGCCATTTGGAAGGCATTGATCATCTGGTCCTTAGCAGATCCTGGGTGGACATTGCGTCCTAGGAAATCAATCTTGGCACCTGCTGCTGAGAAGGTTTCGTACTGGAGTTCGCCCAGCGGTCCACCGTCCATAGTGTAGGCAAAGTCCACATCGAAGTCTTTCACATCAAACTTGTCTGCTCCGACACCTATTTCTTCGTCAGGACCAAAGCCGACACGGATTTCGCAGTGCTTGATGTCAGGATTTTGGACTAGGAATTCAATAGCTGTCATGATTTCTGCAATTCCTGACTTATCATCAGAGCCTAGCAAGGTAGTACCGTCTGTGGTAATCAGGGTTTGACCGTGGTAGTTGGCAAGTTGTGGGAAGTCTTTTGGATGCAATTCATAGTCAGAAGTTCCCAAGGCAATTGGGTTGCCGTCGTAGTTTTCGATGATTTGCGGATTCACACCTTCTGCGTTGAAATCAGCCGTATCCATGTGGGCGATGAAGCCAATCTTACGGGTCAAACTTGGGTCGTTGGCAGGCAGCGTTCCCACAGCAAAGCCGTTTGGCAGGTAGTGGACATTCTGTAAGCCGATGCGTTTCATTTCAGGCAGAAGGATATTCTGTGCAAATTCGACTTGGTTTTGGGTAGAAGGTGTGGTGGTCGAGTTTTCATCTGAGCGAGTGTTTTCTTTGACATAGACTAAAAAGCGGTCTAAGAGAGTTGGGTATTTCATAGTATCTCCTTATTTGTTCAAAATGTGTTTTTCAATGGCCTTGGCAACGCCGTTGTTTTCATTGGTGTCTGTGATGTCCTGGGCGATAGCCTTGACCTGCTCGTTGGCGTTTCCCATGGCAATACCAAGTCCAGCAAATTCAATCATTTCCAGGTCGTTGTTGGCATCTCCCATAGCCATGATTTCTTCTGGAAGGATACCGAGGCGGTCTGCCAGTTTTTTCAAACCAGTGGCCTTGCTTGCACCGTTTGGTAAAATTTCCAACAGATAGTCCTGTGAACGAACAGTGGAATAGCCTCGGCTGAGTACAGGATTGTGTTGATTTTCAAAGGCATCAATATGCTCTTTTTCACCGACGAACATGGCTTCAAAGAAGCGATGCTGACCTGACTTGGCTTCTTTTAAATCAATTGGTTGAGGAGTCATTCCTACTAAACCTGCGTCTAAATTAACGCGTGCATTGGCTTTTTCTGCAAGAACGAAGTAGTCTTCTTCATCAAAAAGAGAGATTTGCACATCATCATTTTCAATAAAAGTGGAAAGATAATCAATATCAGAGATAGATAGTTCTTCCCAGTCAATCAGGCTCCAATCCTTTGTCGAATGCGTTGAACAGCCGTTATTGACAATGATAAATTCTTCCTCGGTGTCAAAGCCGAGCTGCTCTACGAAAGGTTTAACACCAGCCAAGGGCCGACCGGTACAAAGAACAATCTTGACGCCCGCTTCAACAGCCTGATGAATGGCATCAATCTGTGGCTGCATCAGCTCTTTTTTCTCGTTTAAAAGGGTTCCGTCCATATCAAGAGCGATTAGTTTAACCATATAAACCTCCTTGTTTTCAATACATCTAGTATAGCATAAAATGAGAAAGGAATGATTGAAATACTAAACTCTGTTCTATATTGTAAAATAAATTGGGTGGCGGATAGATGAAATGAAAGTGTAAAAAATAGAAGTGTTTCAAAAATGACAATGTTCATTATGTGGCAGGAAAGTCTAACATTGCTAGGGGATACAAAACATGGAGTATGAGCCAGATAAACAGTGTGTCTAATGGAGCGAATAGCACTCATGCTTGATTATGCTTAAAGAATAGAGACAATGGAAATATCGGTTATAGACCGGTGTTTTTTGGTATAATTAATAGAAGGATAGAATAGGAGCATGATATGAAGATTAGTGTGAAGAAAGAGGCGGGGCACTACCTGCTCAGCATTTGCTATTCTGTGTCGGCTAGTTTGGCGGAGTCCTGGGATTTGTTGGCGACAGATAGTGGTTTTGCTCGCTGGTTTCCACAGTTGAGGGTTGAAGGTGACAAGTTGATATTTGAAATGGAAGGATTCCGTGAAGTTATGGATTTACTGGAATACCGAAAAAATGAGAAAATTGCCTACAGGTGGGATTCAGCAACAGTTTCATTTACACTGTCTCAGCTAGAAAATCAGACCTTGATTACTTTTGAAGAACGAATTCCAGAAGATTTTGGTAATGAATTTGCGAATGCTCAAAAAGACATGACAGGATGGTTGGTGCAAAATGAATGTATCAAAAAAGTCTTAGAAGGTCAGGAGCCACCTGTATATCAACCCTTGCAGGAAAAGTGGAAGACTTTTCTGGAGCTTAAATTAGAAGGTCTGTGATCTGAAAGGAGGCTGTTATGAAAAAGTGGTGGGAACAACTGAAAGAAGAATATTATGAAACACGATTTGATTCTAATGAAGATTGGATGGAATGGTTTATCAAACGGAAGATGACCTGGGACTGGAGATGGCCGACTGCTATAACGATTTTTGTCCTTTGGGCTCTATCACTTCCAGATGCTAGAAATGCGGTTCGTTTCTTTTATTTTTTATTGGCATTGGGAGTAGCTACGGTTTTACATAAATTAATATCTTATTTTAAAAGAAGAAAGTGAGAGCATATGCATCAAATTACTTGCCCCCATTGTGGGACGGCCTTTCAGGTCAATGAAACAGAATATAGTCAGCTTTTAGCCCAGGTGCGTGGTGCGGAGTTTGACAAGGAAATCCATGAACGATTGGAGCGGGAACGAGAATTATTAAGCCAGAAGGCTGAAAATGATTTGCAGGCTAGATTGAGTGATAAGGATAAGGAGATTCTGGAACTGACCGCAAAACTTGATAAATTTGCTAGTCAGACGGAACTGGAAATCAGCTCTGCTATTTCCCAAAAAGACCAAGAAATCCAAGAGCTTAAGGCTCAGTTGGGGCAGATCGGTCTTGCCAAGGATTTGGAGTTGCAGCAGGCGGTAGCTCAGGTGGAAAAAGAGCGGGATGCGGCACAAAATGCTTTGGTTTTGCAGGAGCAGAAGCAGGAGTTGGCGTTGGCGACCACTCGTCAGGAGTACGAAGTACGGCTCAAGGCGGCGGATGAGCAGGTGGAATTTTACAAGAACTTTAAGGCCCAGCAGTCTACTAAGGCAATTGGTGAGAGCTTGGAGCAATTTGCTGAGGCGGAGTTTAACAAGGTTCGCTCCTATGCTTTTCCACGTGCCAAATTTGCGAAGGACAACGAAGTATCAGCTTCCGGTTCAAAAGGAGACTTCATCTTCCGTGATTTTGACGAGTCGGGCTTGGAATTTATTTCCATCATGTTCGAAATGAAAAACGAGGCAGATACGACCAAGACCAAGCATAAAAATGCTGATTTCTTTAAGGAGTTGGATAAGGACCGTCGGGAGAAAAAATGCGAATATGCTGTATTAGTTAGCATGCTAGAGGCGGACAATGACTATTACAATACAGGGATTGTGGATGTTAGTCATGAATATGAGAAGATGTATGTTATCCGACCACAGTTCTTTATCCAATTAATCGGAATTTTACGAAATGCTGCGCTTAATAGTCTGCAATACAAGCAGGAGTTAGCCTTGGTTAAGGAGCAGAATATCGATATTACTCATTTTGAAGAAGATTTGGAAATTTTCAAGAATGCTTTTGCAAAAAACTATCAATCGGCCAGCAACAATTTCCAAAAGGCTATTGATGAAATCGACAAGGCAATCAAGCGAATGGAAGCTGTCAAGGCAGCCCTGACCACCAGCGAAAACCAGCTTCGCCTAGCTAATAATAAACTAGACGATGTCTCCGTCAAAAAACTAACCCGCAATAACCCAACCATGAAAGCCAAGTTTGAGGCGTTGAGGGAGGAGGAAGATTAAGATTGAAAGTGAGAGTGGAAATCGGTGAAAGATAGAAAAATAATTTTGATTGATGGAGAGGACAAGTCAGAAAATATCGAATCGCTTCAATTGATTCGTTACAAAGGGAAACTCTACTTTGAGATTTATTTTAAAAATAATGTCCAACCTTATCGCTACAATATGCAGAGAGTTGAGGTGTTGAAGTTTTCCAAACAGTTGAATCCTTCAGAGATAGGAGTTTATAGAAGGCAAGATGGGGTTTTATTAAATAATATTGAGTCAATTGTTGAATTCAATGGAACGCACTCACGGGCTTATATCATCCGCTACAAAAATGGCACTGGAAAATTATATATGGGGAGAGACCTAGAAATACGGCAAAATGAGTTGACACATTCGAATAGTCGTCATGTTTTTAGTTATTTGACGGAACTATCCAAGCTGAATCCTCTGAGAAACTCTGAGACCGATCAATTGCTCTTGTTAAAAAGGTATGAGGAATTGGATTATGTAGACAAAACAGTTGCTTTAGCGAGCTATCTAAGTCCCAGTAAGAAGAATAACTTGCTGTTTCATGGGGAACTGATTTTTCCTTTTGGTTGCAATAATAGTCAATATAAAGCAACAAAAAATGCCTTAATAAATCAATTTAGTGTCATTCAAGGACCTCCTGGAACTGGTAAGACACAAACGATTCTGAATATTATAGCTAATATAGTGATACAGAATAAGACGGTTCTAATTGTTTCTAATAATAATGCAGCCATTGATAATATTTACGAAAAACTGAAGAACTATGGTCTTGACTTTCCCGTGGCTTATCTTGGAAGTGAAAAAAATAAAAATAATTTTATTCTCAATCAGTATAGTATGTACCCTGATTTTTCTTCTTGGAGATTAAAAGATAATGGTATGGAAAGCCTTGATAAGGAATTAAATAAAAAGATTCGTAGGCTTCCTCGTATTTTTGAAATTCAGGAAGAAGTGGCTAATCTGAGACAAGAACTTTCAGAATTAGAAACGGAATTTCGCCATTTCAAAGATTTTTTTGAGCACATAGATATATCGCCTATAGAATTAAAACTTTATTCTTCTAAGAAGTTATTTAAGCTTTGGAATGAATTTGAGGAATTCTATAAAAAGAATAGAAGGTTAGGTTTAATTTTTAAGATAAAAAACTTTTTATTATATGGTGTTAAAAACTGGGAACTTTATAAACAAGAATTATCTGATTTGACAATACAATTTCAGAACCTATTTTATCAGCATAAACAAACAGAAATAAGGAATAAATTAGAAACTCTTCAAGAAGAATTGGTTCACTTAAATGGTACGGAAGTTTTAAACAATTTGACCAGTGATTCATTAAAGATTTTCAAAAATTTTCTAGTTAGTAAGTATGGGAATGGAAGAAAAAGAGTACAGTTTACAAAGGAAGATTTACGGAAACAATCGAGACGAGTTCTTCTAGAATATCCCATTGTTCTTAGTACAACATTTTCATCAACAACAAGTTTAGGAAAGAATATTACCTATGATTATTTAATCATAGATGAAGCCTCACAAGTGGATATTACAACTGGGGCACTAGCATTATCCTGTGCTAAAAATGTTGTAGTTGTTGGAGATAGTAAACAGCTACCGCATATTGTCACAAAAGATGTCAAAGAAAGTAGTGCTCAGCTTTTCCATAAATACGGTGTTCATAGTGGTTATGAATACACAAACAGTTTTCTTCAATCGGTACTAAAAGTGATTCCGAATATTCCAGAAACGCTATTACGAGAGCATTATAGATGTCATCCCAAAATTATCAATTTCTGCAATCAAAAGTTTTATAATGGTGACTTAGTGATTATGACAGGTGATAATGGGGAAAAAGATGTTCTTCAGGCTATTAGAACACCTAAGGGAAATCACGCTCGTGATCACTATAGTCAGAGAGAGATTGATATAATTCTGAAAGATGTTATTCCAAATTATGAAATCTATCGGGAGCGGACAGGAGTTGTCACGCCTTATCGAAAGCAGAAAGAGAAGTTGCAAGAGCAACTTGATGATTTGGAAAGCGATACAGTCCATAAGTTTCAGGGAAAAGAAAAAGATACGATAATCATCTCCACGGTTGATAACAGCATAACACGTTTTACGGATGATCCGTACTTACTAAATGTAGCGATATCAAGAGCTAAAAATAAATTATTTCTTGTCATGACTGGGAATGAGCAATCGTTAGATAAAAATATTAGTGATTTATTGGGATATATACAATATAATAATTTTGAAGTAAGAGAGAGCCCTGTATATTCCATCTTCGATTACCTATACAAACAGTATGAGCAAGAAAAGGAGGAATATTTTAGAAAACGAAAACGGATATCGCGATATGATTCTGAGAATTTAATGTATCATCGGATTAAGGAAGTATTTATGAGCGATGAAAAATATAATAGTCTAGATGTTATACATGACTATAAACTGCATAATCTTGTGAAGGATTTTACTCGACTAACAGAAGCGGAAGCGAAGTATGCAAGGCATGGAAATACGCACCTTGATTTTTTGATAATCAATAGACTAACCAAAGCACCTGTACTAGCTGTAGAAGTAGATGGATATGCATTCCACAAAGGTAATTCTAAGCAGTTTGAACGTGATATTATGAAGGATAACATTTTGAAAAAATGCAACATCCCCCTAATCAGGTTTAAAACAAATGAGAGTCAGGAAAAAGAAAAATTGATTGAAATGTTGGATGGATTACTAGGAAGATAGCAATGAACATGATGGCATTTTCCAATATTATAATGACAGCCACCCTGTTGAAGACATGATTTTCAAACGTACTCCGAGCCAGATTGGACGTCATGTGGAGCTCTGCCATCCGCCCAAAATCTTAGACAAGGTCAAGAAGATTTTTGAACTGCTCCGCACAGGGCAAAAAGACCAGGTGACCATGTGGTTCAAGTCCGAGAGCATGGGCAAGTTTGTCTATGTGGTCTATAAGGCCGTGCGTGATGACCAGGGAGAGTTTCAAGGCGTCTTGGAATACGTCCAAAATATCCAACCATTTTTTGAAATTGACAGCGATTTTCATCGGGAAATTTAAAGGTCCCCAGTGGATGATAGAGGAAAATAGAGGATTTTTTATGAAAAATTTGAAAGAAAAAAAGAATCAAGGAACAGTTATTCCGCTTGGAATAGCCAGTTTTAGTTTGTTAATGGGAGTGTCGTTATTACTGTTTGCAGGAACAGCAGGTGGACTGAATATTATTTTATCTGTACTGCCTTTAATCGTAGCTGGTCTTGGATTTTTCTATGTCAAGTATCGTAGGGAAACAACAATTAAGATGTACAATAAAATGTATGACAGGTACCCAGAATTACAGAATAATTTGCAATTATTAGTTGACAAGGCAGATTATTATGATTCTGCAATAGGGATAGTCGTTTATAAGCATCTCATTGTTAGCCTCAAAGATGGTATTAAGGTTTTCCATCTCGCTGAAGTTGTATGGCTTTACCTCCATATATTAAGGGGCGGCTTTGCCTCAATTTATTCTCAGACTTTAATGGTCGGTACAGTTTTGAATGATCGCCATACCTTGTTGAGCTTACCAATTTTAGGTACTTCCAGAGTTGCAGATCCTAATATAGAAAATTTATTTGAATTTATCGGTGCCAGACATCCTAAAATTATGTTAGGGTATACCAATGAAAATAACCAATTTTAGGGTGTTCTTAGGAGCGAGGATAAGAACCAAAAAACAGACTATTTTGATTTTTTACGATGAGTGATTGATACCGGACCGCCCACAAGAGCGGTCCTTTGTGTTATAATGAGAACATGATTTCAGGAATTATTAATTTAAAAAAAGAGGCGGGGATGACCTCGCATGATGCAGTTTTTAAACTCCGAAAGATTCTGCAGGAGAAGAAGATTGGACACGGTGGGACGCTAGATCCAGATGTGACAGGGGTTCTGCCAATTGCAGTCGGCAAGGCTACACGTATGATTGAGTTTATGCAGGACGAGGGGAAAATCTACGAGGGGGAGATTACCATTGGCTACTCGACCACGACAGAAGATGCATCTGGCGACCTTGTTGAGCGGACACCGGTTTTGGACATAGCAGAGCAGGTAGTTGATGAGGCTATGGCTAGTTTTGTCGGTACTATTACCCAGATTCCGCCTATGTATTCCGCCGTCAAAGTAAATGGCCGCAAGCTCTATGAGTACGCACGAGCGGGTGAAGAAGTCGAACGTCCCCAACGCCAAATTGACATATATAGTTTTGAACGTACAAGTCCTATTGAATTGGCAGATGATTGTGCACGATTTACCTTCCGAGTTCGTTGTGGAAAGGGCACCTATGTCCGTACTCTTTCTGTTGACTTAGGGGCTAAGTTAGGCTACGCCAGTCACATGTCTAAGTTGGAACGAACTGGTTCAGCAGGAATGGACCTAGCGGACGCCTTAACTTTGGAAGAAATTTCTTCGCGGGTAGCTGAAAATGATTTTTCATTTCTTCAACCTATTGAACGTGGTATCGGGGATTTACCTGTTGTAGAATTGAAAGAAGAGCAGGTGCAAGATGCTACATTTGGTCGATTTGTAGAATTGAATGCAGAAGCAGAGCGCTTAGCAGGCTTTCATGATGGTCAGTTGATTGCTATTTTTGAAAAACGCGACCAGCTGTATAAACCGAGCAAGGTTTTGGTCTAAGAAATTTCTCGATAACTGTGATAAAATAGAAAACATGAACATTAGAACAATTAAACATTATAGTGAATTGAATCAAGAGGAGTCGACTGTTTTGGTATTAGGCTATTTTGATGGGATTCATTTGGGGCATAAGGCCCTCTTAGACCGTGCTAGACAAGTTGCAGATGAAAAAGGATTGTCAGTAACTGTACTTACTTTTCCAGAAACACCTCGTCTGGCTTTTGCGCGTTTTTCACCAGAACTTTTACTCCATTTGACCAGTCAAGATCAGCGTTACCACTTGTTGGAGCAATACGGTGTAGACCAGCTGGTTTTGACAGATTTTACCAGTGAGTTTGCAAGCAATACTCCTCAGCAGTTTTTAGAACGCTACATCCAGGGGTTGAACGCACAAGTCTTAGTCGCAGGTTTCGACTATCATTTTGGAAATTGCAGAGCAGATGTGACAGACTTGACAGAGCTATTTGATGGTCAGGTAGAAATTGTAAGTGAAGTGAGCCTGGACGGAGAGAAAGTTTCTTCAACTCGCATTCGTCAGGCTATCCAGTCAGGGGATGTCTCTCTAGCTAATCAACTTTTAGGTTATCCATTTATGACGGAGGGAATTGTTGTTCATGGAGATGCCAGAGGGCGCACTATTGGTTATCCAACTGCAAATCTGGCTCCTTTTGACCGTGTCCATTTACCATCTGAGGGAGTATACGTCGCTGATGTCGAAGTAGATGGAAAACGCTATCGAGCTATGACAAGCGTTGGGAAAAATGTGACCTTTGATGGAACGGAGATGCGGATAGAAGCCCATATTTTTGGGTTTCACCGCTTTATCTACGGAGAAAAAATAACTATTTTTTGGCTTGAAAAAATTCGAGATATGGTCAAATTTGATGGAATTGAAGGATTGATGGAGCAGATGAAATCTGATGAGAAATTTGCCTTGCAATGGGGGAAATATGCTTAAACGATTGATTCGTCATCCTTTTTATGAGAAGGCTATGACCTACATAGCTGTAGTCTATGTATTTCTTATCGTACTTGAATTAATGGATGCTAGTATTGCCAATTCTAGTGGCTATCGGGTACTAGACTTGCTCTTATGGTTTATTTTTGTTTGCGATTATTTTGCTCAGCTTTATTATGCGGATGACATACTTGAATATGTACAGGGACATATCTTGGAATTAATTGCCATTATTCCATTTGATTCATTCTTCAGTTTTCTTCGCTTGGGAAGACTTGCACGACTCTTCAGATTGGTCAAAGTAACGAGAATATTTGCCCTGTCTAATCGATTCTGGGATACAATCAACAAGCTTTTGCATACCAACAGTTTATCCAAAGTGTTGATGTTAAATATCTCAGCAGTGCTAGTTTCAAGTGTCTTATTATCAGTAATTGAAGGAAAATCATTCTTCGATGCACTTTGGTGGTCCATTGTAACGATGACAACTGTAGGGTATGGAGATATTGTCCCCCAAGATACGATTTCTAAAATTATAGCCATCCTCTTGATGTTGGTTGGTATCTGTACTTTTGGTATGGTTACCTCCACAATAACTCGTTTTTTCTCTGAAACAGAGCGAGAAACGAAGTTGGATATCTTGATGGCAAAAATTGATGAACAAAACGAAACATTATTACGCTTAGAGAAAAAAATAGAATCTTTAGAAAAATTAGGTGAATTACAGGGAAGAGATTAGATTTACTATTGAAAACTCTTTTAAGTTAGAGTATAATAATAAGAAGAAAAATGTTTTTAGAGGGGATGGAAGACATGATTACTTTATTTTTGTCACCGAGTTGTACCAGTTGTCGTAAAGCTCGTGCTTGGCTGACAAGTCACGAAGTCCCTTTTATTGAGCACAATATTATGACTAGCCCTCTAACTGCTGAGGAATTAAAGAACATTTTAGCATTGACAGAAAATGGAACAGATGACTTGATTTCTACCCGTTCAAAAGTTTTTCAGAAACTAGATATTGATGTTGATGAGCTTTCTGTGAAGCAGCTTATTGGGTTAATCGAAACCTATCCGAGTCTCTTACGGCGTCCGATTATTTTGGATGAGAAGCGGATGCAGATTGGTTTTAACGAAGATGAAATTCGTGCATTTCTTCCGCGGAAGTATCGCAAACAAGAATTGAGAAATGCCACATTACGAGCAGAAATAGGATAAAAGATATGAACAAAAATTATTCATATCCACTTGATTTTTCGTGGAGCACAGAGGAGATTTCCTCCGTGCTTTCTTTTTTGAATCAGGTGGAGGCAGCTTATGAAAAAGGAGCAGATGCGGTAGCTATATTAGCTAGTTATAAAAGCTTCAAAGATGTTGTTAAAAGTAAGGGACAGGAACGTCAAATTGATCGTGACTTTGAAGCAGTTTCTGGTTATTCAACCTATCGAGTTGTTAAGGCTGCTCGAGATAGGGGGAAAGGAGTTATTCGTCTTGGAAACTAAGTATCACTTTGCCCAAACGATTGTCCTGGAGGCTGGAAATTTTCTCCGACAGCATTTACATGATGATCTTCAGATTGAAGAAAAAGGTGACTTTACAGACTTGGTAACGCACCTTGATAAACAAGTGCAAGAAATGCTGACTCAACAGATTCAATCTCGCTATCAAGGTGATGGGATTTTAGGTGAGGAAGGTGGAGACGTTTCTTCTATTCATGAGGGAAATGTTTGGGTTATTGATCCAATTGATGGCACCACAAATTTTATTGCTCAAAAAACTGATTTTGCCATTATGATTGCCTATTTTGAAAATGGAGTAGGAAAGTTTGGTATTATTTATGATGTCATGCGAGACAAACTTTTCCATGGAGGAGATTCATTCCCTGTTTATTGTAATCAAGAACGCTTAAAGAAACCAGCGCTACGCCCTCTTCGTCAGAGTTTGATAGGTGTAAATGCAAAGTTGTACGCAGGCAATGCACATGGAGTGGCAGAATTAGCAAATCAAAGTTTAGGTACAAGATCTGTAGGAAGCGCTGGAATTGGTTTCGCCCACGTTCTGGAAGGAAGATTATTTGCCTATGCTTCTTATCTGTGTCCATGGGACTACGCAGCAGCCAGTATTATTGGTTCCTCTTTAGGCTTAGTCATGTTAAGTTTTGATGGTCCGAGTCTGGCCTATGATAAGCGAGAGTTTGTCATGCTAGTATCAGAATCCCATCTTGAGGAAGTGAAGGGGTATATATTCTAATGCAATTACCACAGGATTTTATAGATAAATATAATCATTTGCTTGGTAGTGAGGCCCAAGCATTTTTTGAGAGTTTTGAACAAGACCCAATCTCAGGATTTCGCACAAATCCTCTTAAAGAAAGCCAATTGGACTTTGAGCAATCAATCCCTAATATGACTTGGTCATACTATGGTAAGGTCTCAGGAAAGTCTCCAGAACATGTAACTGGCTTAGTCTACTCACAAGAGCCAGCTGCACAGGTTGTCGGTCAGATTGCAGCCCCGGAAAAAGGGATGAAAGTATTGGACTTGGCAGCAGCGCCAGGAGGAAAGTCTACTCACTTGCTTTCATACTTAGAAAATACGGGGCTCTTGGTTAGTAATGAAATTTCCTACAAACGAGCAAGGATATTGGCTGAAAATATCGAACGATTTGGGGCGAGAAATGTAGTCGTGACCAATGAATCTGCCGATTGTTTGGCCAAGGTCTTTCCAGGATATTTCGATATGATTGTCCTAGATGCTCCCTGTTCAGGTGAAGGGATGTTTCGAAAAGACCCCGATGCGATTCAATATTGGTCCAAACATTATCCAGCACAATGTGCAAGCTTACAGCGTGAAATTTTAGAATCGGCCTTGAACATGTTGGCTCCAGATGGTCAATTGATTTATTCTACTTGCACTTGGTCACCAGAGGAAAATGAAGAAGTAGTGACTTGGCTCTTAGAACAGTATGATTTGGAACTAGTAGACATTCCTAAAATCAATGGAATGGTAGAAGGAATCGGATATACAGAAGTTGCTCGTATGTATCCCCACCATTTTGCAGGAGAAGGTCAGTTCGTTGCCAAATTTAGATTTCTAGGGGAAGCCAGTCAGAAAAAATTAAAACCAGGAAAATCCAATTTGAATAGAGAACAGCAAGCTCTCTGGAAAGAATTTGAACAGAAGCATTTAAGGGTTCAATTGGATGGTTTACTGCAGGTTTTTGGTGACAATCTCTATCTATTGCCACACGGCCTTCCTGATTTGTCAAAAGTAAAGATCGCTCGAAATGGTCTTCACTTGGGGACGTTTAAGAAAAAACGATTTGAACCCAGTTTTGCTTTAGGTCTAGCACTCCATAGTTCGGAGGTTAAAAATCGAGTGGAAATCAGCTTAGAAGAATTCTCGTCCTATACTGCAGGACATACAATAGCTGTGTCCAAGGATTTAGCTAATGGCTGGTATCAGGTAGCAGTCCAGGGGAACGGTCTTGGTTTCGCAAAAATTGTATCTGGAACGCTTAAAAACGGCTTTCCAAAAGGGTTGAGATTTTAAAATAAATCAGCAAATTTTTTTTGCAACTTGTCTTTTTATATGATATAGTGGATGAGTGGAAATATCTTGTAAATTCTATGTAAAATACAGAGTTAATTTTAGGAGATTCCACTGAAAAATGTAAAGGAAAAAACGAAATGAAAAAAAAGCAGAAGCTTGGAATTGCAGCTTTGTTTCTTTTGAGTAGTATGGCTCTTTCTGGTTGTTCTTCTTGGATCGATCGAGGAGAGTCTATTACAGCCGTAGGTTCGACGGCGCTTCAACCACTTGTTGAGGCAGCAGCAGATGAATTTGGTAGTGTCAATATCGGTAAATCCGTCAACGTTCAGGGTGGTGGATCAGGTACTGGCTTGTCACAAGTTCAGTCTGGAGCTGTTCAGATTGGTAACTCTGACGTATTTGCTGAGGAAAAAGATGGTATTGATGCAAGTAAACTTGTTGACCATCAAGTAGCAGTAGCTGGTTTGGCCGTTATTGTAAATGAGCAAGTATCGGTTAAAGATATTACTACAGAAGATCTGCGTAAAATTTTTACTGGTGAGATTACCAACTGGAAAGAACTGGGCGGTAAGGATTTGGAAATTTCAATCATTAACCGTGCAGCTAGTTCAGGTTCACGTGCGACCTTTGATAGTGTTATCATGGATGGACAAACCGCAGCTCAGAGTCAAGAACAAGATTCTAACGGTATGGTAAAATCTATTGTTGCTCAGACACCAGGTGCAATTTCCTACCTATCATTTGCTTATATAGATGATTCCGTTAAAACAATTAAGCTAAACGGTTTTGAACCAACTGCTGAAAATGTAGCAACAAATGATTGGCCAATTTGGTCCTATGAGCATATGTATACGATGGGAAAAGCGACTGATTTGACAGAAGAATTTTTAGATTACATGATGTCAGATGAAGTTCAAAATGGTATCGTTGAAAGTATGGGATACATTTCTATCAACGATATGAAAGTTGTGAAAAGTGCTGATGGCACGGTGACTGAGAAGGAGTAAGCATGAAAAACGAACAACTAGCAAAAGAGTTATCGTCTCCATCTAAAAATTCTCGACTAGAGAAGTTTGGTAAGATAATTACATTCCTTTGTCTATCATTGATTGTCTTCATTGTTGCAATGATTTTGATTTTCGTTGCGCAGCGTGGATTATCGACGTTCTTTGTTGACGGTGTGAGCATCACTGATTTCTTATTTGGAAGCAAGTGGGAACCAAGCTCGAAAATATTTGGTGCCCTGCCAATGATTTCAGGTTCTTTCATTGTTACGATTCTGTCAGCTGTTGTTGCGACCCCTATCGCAATCGGTGCAGCGGTCTTCATGACAGAAATATCACCAAAACGTGGTGCAAAAATCTTACAACCTGTTATCGAACTTTTGGTTGGTATTCCATCGGTTGTATATGGTTTTATTGGTTTGCAAGTGGTTGTACCATTTGTACGTTCAATCTTCGGTGGAACAGGTTTCGGTATCTTGTCGGGTGTATTTGTACTTTTCGTTATGATTTTGCCAACAGTAACCTTTATGACGGTTGACAGTTTGCGTGCAGTACCTCGTCATTACCGCGAAGCAAGTTTAGCTATGGGAGCCACTCGCTGGCAGACGATTTGGCGTGTTATTTTGAACGCAGCTAAGCCAGGTATTTTTACGGCCGTTATCTTTGGTATGGCGCGTGCCTTTGGTGAAGCCTTGGCGATTCAGATGGTTGTGGGGAACTCTGCGGTTATCCCGACTTCCTTGACAACGCCAGCAGCGACTTTGACTTCTGTTTTGACAATGGGTATCGGTAATACGGTTATGGGAACTGTTCAGAACAACGTCCTATGGTCCTTGGCCCTAGTCTTGCTCTTGATGAGCCTTATCTTTAACATGATTATGAAATTTATTACGAGAGAGGGTAAGAAAAACTATGCACGCTAAAAAATTTGATAAATTGGCGACTGGTATTCTTTACTCAATCGCTGGTGTGATTGTCGTTATCTTGATGTCACTGATTCTTTACATCTTGCTACGTGGTCTGCCACATGTAAGCTGGGGTTTTTTGACAAGTAAATCTTCATCTTACAAAGCTGGTGGTGGTATTGGAATTCAGCTCTACAACTCATTCTTCCTATTGGTTGTAACGCTCTTAATTTCTGTTCCCTTGTCAACCGGTGCAGGTATTTATTTGGCTGAATATGCTAAAAAAGGTCCATTGACTAACTTTATCCGTACCTGTATTGAGATTTTATCATCCCTACCGTCCGTTGTCGTTGGTTTGTTTGGTTACTTGATTTTCGTTGTTCAGTTTGAGTACGGTTTTTCTATCTTATCAGGTGCCTTGGCTCTTACAGTCTTCAACTTACCACAGATGACGCGTAACGTAGAGGACAGCCTTCGTCACGTTCACCATACACAACGTGAAGCAGGATTGGCTCTTGGTCTATCACGTTGGGAAACTGTTCTCCATGTTGTTATTCCAGAAGCACTTCCAGGGATTGTAACAGGTATCGTCTTGGCATCTGGTCGTATCTTCGGTGAGGCAGCAGCTCTTATCTACACGGCTGGTCAGTCAGCTCCAGCTCTTGACTGGTCAAACTGGAATCCATTGAGTGTTACTAGTCCGATTTCTATCTTCCGTCAATCAGAAACCCTTGCGGTTCATATCTGGAAGGTAAACAGCGAAGGTACAATCCCAGATGCAACCCAAGTTTCTGCTGGTTCAGCAGCAATCCTCTTGGTTTTCATCTTGATTTTCAACCTTTCTGCACGATATATCGGTAAGAAACTTCATGCGAAAATGACTTCAGCAGCCTAGAAGTCTGACTTATAAGGAGAAAAAATGGCAGATTACAACTGGAATGAACGCCATATCATTACTTTTCCAGAGGAGAATATCGCCCTTTCGACAAAAGATGTTCATGTTTACTATGGTAAAAATGAAGCGATCAAGGGCATTGATATGCAGTTCGAAAAAAATAAAATTACAGCCTTGATTGGACCATCAGGGTGTGGGAAATCAACCTATCTTCGCAGTCTTAATCGTATGAATGATACTATTGATATTGCTAAGGTAACCGGTCAAATTCTTTATGAAGGAATCGACATCAATAGACCAGATATGAACGTTTACGAAATTCGTAAGCATATCGGAATGGTATTCCAACGTCCCAACCCATTTGCAAAATCTATTTATCGTAACATCACATTCGCACATGAACGTGCAGGCGTGAAAGATAAGCAGGTTTTGGATGAGATTGTTGAAACTTCTCTGAAACAAGCAGCCCTTTGGGATCAGGTAAAAGATGACTTGCACAAGTCAGCCTTTACATTATCAGGTGGACAGCAACAGCGTTTGTGTATTGCACGAGCTATCTCTGTAAAACCACAAATCTTGCTTATGGATGAGCCTGCATCAGCCTTGGACCCGATTGCGACTATGCAGTTAGAAGAAACTATGTTTGAATTGAAGAAGGACTACACCATTATCATTGTTACGCACAATATGCAACAAGCAGCTCGTGCAAGTGATTACACAGCTTTCTTCTATTTGGGTGACTTGATTGAATATGATAAGACAGCAAACGTCTTCCAGAATGCAAAACTCAAGTCAACTAGTGACTACGTTTCAGGACATTTTGGATAGAAAGGAAACAAATGACATCACCTATTTTACAAGTAAAAGATTTGTCTGTTTACTATAACAAGAAAAAAGCCTTGAATAATGTGTCAATCGATTTCTATCCAAATGAAATTACTGCTTTGATTGGACCATCTGGTTCTGGTAAGTCAACCCTCTTGCGTTCTATTAACCGTATGGGAGATTTAAACCCAGAGGTAACATTGACAGGTGCGATTGATTACAACGGAAAGAACATATACAGTCCTCGTACGGATACTGTTGATCTTCGTAAGGAAATCGGTATGGTCTTCCAACAACCAAACCCATTCCCGATGTCTATCTACGAGAATGTCGTTTATGGCCTACGTATCAATGGTATCAAGGACAAGCAGGTCTTGGACGAAGCAGTTGAGCGTTCCTTGATTGGTGCTTCTATTTGGAATGAAGTGAAAGATCGCTTGCATGACTCAGCAGTTGGACTTTCAGGTGGTCAGCAGCAACGTGTATGTGTGGCCCGCGTATTGGCGACAAGCCCAAAAATTATTTTGTTGGATGAGCCAACTTCAGCCCTTGACCCAATCTCGGCTGGTAAAATTGAGGACACACTTTATGGTCTGAAAGATAAGTATACAATGGTGCTAGTAACACGTTCTATGCAACAGGCATCACGTATTTCAGATCGAACAGGTTTCTTCCTTGATGGCGATTTGATAGAATACAATTTGACAAAAGAAATGTTCTTGAATCCTGCCAATAAAGAAACAGAAGACTACATTACAGGTAAGTTCGGCTAAGGCCTATAAGAAAAAGAAAGAGGTTCACATGTTAAGAGCTCAATTTGAAGAGGAATTAGGAAAACTTCATAACCAATTTTACGCCATGGGAAATGAAGTATTGGCTCAGATTAATAATGCTGTTCGTGCCTTTACAACTCATGATCGTGAATTAGCAAAAGAAGTCATTGAAGCAGATAAGAAAATCAATGCTTTCGAAGTGAAATTAGAGAAAAAATCACTTGAAATCATTGCTCTCCAACAACCTGTCTCAACAGATCTTCGTCGCGTTATTACAGTCTTGAAAGCAACTAGTGATTTGGAGCGTATGGGAGACCATGCAGTCTCAGTTGCTAAAGCAGCTATCCGTATGAAGGGAGAAGTTCGCATTCCAGTAGTTGAAGAAGAAATCAAGAAAATGGGACGTGAAGTTCGTCAATTAGTAGAAGAAACTTTGGAACTCTACTTAGGTGATGCTGATATGGAGCGCGCTTATGAAGTAGCAGCACGTGATGAGGTTGTCAATGAATTCTATTCAACTATTCAAGAATTGACAACAGAAGAAATCAAGAAGAATCCAGAATCCTTGGTTGCTGGTCGCGACTATTACCAAGTTTTAACCTACTTGGAACGTGTCGGTGATTATGCTAAAAATATTTGTGAGTGGGTTGTTTATCTACGCACAGGTGATATTACAGAGTTGTAATTCAGAAGTCCGAGAGGGCTTCTTTTTGTGTAATGGACTTTTATAAAAAATTATACTATTATCATCAGGTAAAGAGGAGTTATTTAACGGGTCTCATTCTGATAATATTCTATTGAAAAGGGGAATTTCATGTCATTTATTAATCAATTTAAGTCACAGTCAAAAACAGTACTAGCTGCTGTTGCTATTTCAGCTGCTACCTTGGGCTTTGCAGGGGGAATGAGTATTTCTAAAAGCTCAGCAGGAGTTTCAACACAAAGTCAAGCAAGTTTGGCGCAAAATGGTTCCGTAGCTAAGAGTGGACAAGTAGCTACCCAAGGTATGCCACCAGGTCAAGGTGGAGCTACACAAGATATGTCACCAAGACAAGGGGGAAATAGCCAAGGCATGCCATCTGGACAAGGTACAACTCCTCCTGATGCGACAAGTGGAGCAACCCAGTCAAACTCGAGTACTTCTTCTGATGAAGTGAATGCTTTAAAAAAGAGGAATCAAGAAATTAAAGCTCAAATTTCAGGAGATAGTAGTTCTTCTAATCAATAAATATTGAGATTTCGATTTTTACTTATTCCATGATATAATGAACTCGTATCAATAAATAGTTAGATAAAGACTACCTTATCATTCATTTTTTAGATGGTCGTAGTAGTACTTTATCTAACCATTTCTCTTAAAGACCGTGACCTGTCCCAGGTCTTTGGTTTGTTTATTAAACCGAAATGTAAGGAAGTGTATGATGATTAAAATATTGTTAGTGGAAGATGATTTAAGTCTATCAAATTCTGTTTTCGATTTCTTAGATGATTTTGCGGATGTTATGCAGGTTTTTGATGGTGAAGAGGGCATTTATGAGGCGGAAACAGGCGTTTATGATTTGATTCTTTTGGATTTGATGTTGCCTGAAAAAGATGGCTTCCAAGTTTTGAGAGAGTTACGTGAAAAAGGTGTTACGACACCTGTTCTGATTACAACAGCCAAGGAAAGTCTAGAGGATAAAGGCCATGGTTTTGAATTGGGGGCTGATGACTACTTGACAAAACCGTTTTATTTAGAAGAATTGAAGATGCGAATTCAAGCTCTATTAAAACGAGCGGGTAAGTTTAATGAAAACACACTAACCTTTGGAGATGTGACAGTTGACCTATCTACAAATATGACGATGGTAAATGGCGAAGAAGTTGAACTGCTAGGAAAAGAATTTGACCTACTAGTTTATTTCTTGCAAAACCAAAATGTTATTTTGCCAAAAACACAAATTTTTGACCGTATTTGGGGCTTTGACAGTGACACTACTATTTCAGTAGTAGAAGTATATGTTTCTAAAATTAGGAAAAAGTTGAAAGGAACGACCTTTGGGGAAAATCTTCAAACCCTGCGTAGTGTCGGATACATTCTAAAAAATGCCTAAGCGATTTAAAAAATTAATGTACACGGATAAATTTTCTTTCTTTATCCGTTATTTTGCAGTATTTACTCTGATTTTTGGTTTAATGACAGCCATCATTTTTCAATTAATGCGTTCAACTATGTACCAAAATTCAGATAACACCTTGAAACGCATTAAGAAAGAACCAGCGCTGGCTGTTGGTTTTGCAATCGCAAGAACCTATGAGCCCAATTCTGTATTTATCCTTCAAGATAGTCCAACTGGTGAAGAAACTACGAGCTCTAGTTCAGATAGCATGCCTGTTCCTAAAAATCAAAAAAATACTAGAGCTGGAGATCAGCTGAGATTAGGTGCCAATACTCATGTTTTACTCTATAGTAAAAGTGGAGAGATGATTAATCCAGATACTTTTACTGGTTTGGCCGACTTATCATTAGACAAGGAAAAATTGGGTGAAATTAAGGAAACGACGGTTGAATCAAGTTTTGGTATGTCTGAAGATTATCGCTATATAACGATTGGGCTGGCTACAGATGAACTAGGTTATTATTCGTCCTATGATATAAAATATGCGACAATTTTGGTGAATGTCAGCCAAATTAAATCTTCCATTGAGAGCTATGAATCGACAGTTGCTATTGTTATGGTATCAGCTTGGTTGATTTCTATACTAGCAAGTATTTACCTATCGAATCTTAGCATGCGTCCAATCCTAATCAGTTATCAAAAACAAAAAGACTTCGTTGAAAATGCTAGTCATGAGTTGCGCACACCGTTGGCAGTTCTTCAAAATCGCCTGGAAAGTCTATTTCGTCATCCCGAGACAACTATTTTGGAAAGTAGTGAAAGCATCGGATCTAGTTTAGAAGAAGTGCGAAATATGCGATTATTGACAACAAATTTACTTAATTTAGCTCGTCGTGATGATGGCTTAAAAGTCGATATGATCGATGTCCAACCCAACTATTTTGATGAAATCTTTGCTAATTACCTTATGATTGCCGAAGAAAATGGAAAAACTCTAACAGTTAATAATTTGATTCATCAGCCAATTCGAACAGACAAGGTTTTGATTAAACAGTTGCTCACCATTTTGTTTGACAACGCTATGAAGTATACCGATGATGATGGGACAATTCAAATAGCAGCTAATATCAAGGACAAATTAGTTTGTTTTACAGTTATTGACAATGGTTTGGGAATCAGCGATGCCGATAAAAAGAAAATCTTTGATCGCTTTTACCGAGTTGACAAGGCTAGAACACGACAAAAAGGTGGATTTGGTTTAGGTTTATCTTTAGCTCAACAAATTATTAAGAATTTAGATGGTGAGATTTCTGTGAGAGATAACCAACCGAAAGGAACTATTTTTGAGGTACGTTTACCCAAATAACTAACCATTCATCAAGATTAGAGGCTGGGTAAAAAGTCCAGCCTTTCTTCTCAAAGTTCGCTCTATTTCCAACTTCCAACTGTCTCCCAGATAGTTTTGTAGCGAACTCTATTCGCTCTATCACCAGACTCCAAAGGTTCGGGGAACTCTTTTCGATCTATTGAATTCTTTCCACTTCCTTTTTGTTTTGTGTAGTTTGTCAGATGCCTCCTAATTATGTTATACTTAAACAAGAATGGAGGTAAATATGAGGAAAGTTTCTCGTGGAATTTTAACAATATTATTATCGGCGACAGTACTTTCTGCTTGTTCAGGAGGAGGGAAAAATTTAAGTGAACGTTTGGAAGCAGCTAAAGTTGAATTTTCTAAAGAAAAAAAGCAACTAGAAGCAGAATTAACAGCATTAAAAGAAGAGGTTCAAGGAAATTTTTACTACCAACAATTGGATACTGATAAGGAACGTCGTGTCTATCTCCAATTTGTTAATGGACTCAGCAAGCGGATGCAAGTGATCGATATTGATTCTGTTAATGATGAAATATATTCGCGCGTCTATTTTTCTGTCGCCCATGATTATCCAGAATTTTACTGGCTAACAGATGAAGCAGCAATGGCTGGTGGAATTGATATATTGGATTTAGAAGAGCCGGTGTATCCGAGTGATTTATCTCCGACACAAAATAAAATAGAAGATGAAGTGAATAAGATACTTGCTCAGACACCAAAAGGGTCGGACTATGAGAAGGTTAAATATTTTTACGAGGTGATTATAAGGCAAACGGATTACGACCTTGAAGCCCTGCAGACCAAATCTGTCACGTGGAGAAGTCAAGGAATTACCAGTGTGCTATTAGATAAGAAATCCGTTTGTGCTGGCTATAGTCGCACCTTCCAATATCTATGTAAAAAAGCAGGCATTGATTGTATCTATGTCACAGGGATTGCAAAAAATGGGCAAAACGGTGAGTTTGGGCATGCTTGGAATCTAGTCAAGATAAATGGACAATACTATGGTGTTGATACGACTTGGGGAGATCCAGTTTTTGATCAAGCTATAAGTGGAGAAGCGCATACAGATATTTCATACGATTATCTATGTGTCCCTGATGAAATATTAGAGAGAAGTAGAATTGCTGATACCGACCTCCTCGACTACTGGGGAGAAGAACAATATTACGAACCTAGAGCATTGACCTATCCAAAGTGTACAGATAATTCATTGAATTACTATGTTCAAAAGGGAGTTTATTTCACAAGCTTTGATGAAGCTGCAGTTTTACAGTCCATCACTGACCAGCGACTACAAGGTACGGATAAAGTAGTCTTGCAATTCGGAACAGCAGAAGCAATGCAACAAATGATTACATTGGCCTCTACTGAAAATAATGCTATTTTTCAGGCTTTGGGCGATGTAGGAGAGTATCAGTACTATTATAATGACCAAACCTATACATTTGAACTGGCAGATTGGTTCTAACGAATTAGTTTGAATCTTAAGGAACGTGTTCTTCCCTAATAATAAAAAAATAGGGAGCGAGAAAGACATCCATGATGGCTCTGCCTTCACCCACAGAATAATGAAAACGAACACAAAGCCCTCACTAGGTGTATAATCTTAGTGAGGGCTTTATGGTTGACGAGTTAATGATGTTATTCATCGAGGGAAAAATTGATCCACTTTGTCCCGCCTCCTTATGATGGAAAAAATAAAAAAAGGAAACCCAAAGGTTTCTTTTTTAATTAAGCAAGTTTTGATGCAAGACGTGCTTTATCGCGGCTTGCTTTGTTTTTGTGAATCAAACCTTTAGTTTCTGCTTTATCGATTGCTGAACTAGCAGCACGGAAAAGCTCTTCAGATGGGTTAGCTTCAAATGCTTTGATTGCAGTACGCATAGCTGATTTTTGTGCTGAGTTTTTCTCGTTTTGTTTAACGTTCAATTCAGCGCGTTTGATAGCTGACTTAATGTTTGCCAATGGTTTCACCTCCACCCTTTCTTGTACTAACTATACCATTATATCTGAAAAGAGTATTTTTGACAAGTGAAATTTATTTTTTTAGATAAATTTTATCAATCTCATGGTTTTCGGCCTTATGAAGAATAATATCAGCACGGTTTCTGGTTGGTTCAATGAATTTTTCTAAGTTAGCTAGATTAATGTTTTTCCAAGTATTCTGGGCAATAGATAGAATCTCAGGGTACGTCATCTGGGTAAAACGATGGTAATAGTTGTTAGGGTCATTTTTTGCCAATGTCAATAATTTTTGGAATCGCTCCAAGTACCAGGTTTCAATATGTTCCACATCAGCGTCAACGTATATAGATAGGTCAAAATAGTCACTGACATAGAGGCGCTGGTTTTGTGGATTTTGAAATACATTGATTCCTTCAACAATCAAGAAATCTGGAGATTTAATCTCCTGAGTTTTGTTGGGGACAATATCATAGATTTCATGTGAATAGACAGGGATTTGGCAGTCGTAGCCGTTTTTTATCTTATCAAGGAAATCAATCAATTTCTCCATGTCATAGGACTCAGGAAACCCCTTTTTATTTAACAGTTGCCGTTCTTCTAAAACCGCATTTGGATGGAGAAATCCATCCGTTGTCACTAATTCAACCTTGGCGTATTTAAATGTCCGAGCGATAAGAATTTGCAGCAATCTACTAGTTGTTGATTTGCCGACAGCAACACTTCCAGAAACGCCAATGATAAACGGTTGAGGCTTGATAGTTTTCTGTAGAAATAAACTCTTCGTAAAATTTAGGTCTTTGCGTGCTTTCCGATAGATATGGATAAGATTAACCAAAGGAAGATAGATGTCAGAAACCTCATGTAATTGGATGCGGTCGTTAAAACTTTTAATAGAATTTAGTTCGCTTTGACTAAGTGGAATGGTAGTCTTACGATGTAGTTGTTGCCAAGTGGCTCGGTCAATTTGTTCAAAATTTAAAAATTCATTTTTCATACATAATTCTTCCTATAGGTAAGCGTTTCAATATCGATTTCATTTTATCATATTTTTCATGTAAGAAAAACTCTTGAAAACGTTTTTAGGAAATGTTATAATAAGTACATGTCCAATATGTATTACGAAAAAAATCCTACAATAGCACATGATATTCATGAAATCCACGTAAACTTACTAGACACCCCAATGTCTTTCATGACAGATGCAGGTGTTTTTAGCAAGAAGATGGTTGATTATGGTAGTCAAGTGCTTTTAAAAACCCTTTATTTTGAAAAAGGGGCATCAGTGTTGGATGTTGGCTGTGGTTATGGACCAATTGGTTTGACACTTGCTAAGGTGTTTAGCACCAAGACAACACTGATTGATATTAATAGCAGAGCTTTGGATTTAGCTACAAAAAATGCAGAGAGGAATGGTGTTATCGCTAAAATTTATCAATCCAACATCTACGAAAACGTGGACGAAACATTCAATCATATTGTTTCAAATCCACCTATTCGAGCCGGAAAATCGGTTGTACATGAAGTAATTGCTGGGGCCTTTCAACGCTTAGAGGCACACGGAACCTTGTCCATTGTCATTCAAAAGAAACAAGGTGCTCCGAGTGCCAAAGCTAAGATGGAAAAGGTGTTCGGCAACTGCCAGATTATAAAGAAAGATAAGGGTTACTACATCCTTGAAAGTGTGAAAGAATGAGAGCAGTTGATTTAATTCAAAAAAAGCGTGATGGCTTAGAACTATCGTCTGAAGAAATCAAATGGTTGATTGATGGATATGTAGCTGGGACAGTACCGGATTATCAAATGTCAGCCTTGGCGATGGCGATTTATTTTAAAGGGATGTCAACACGTGAGATTTCTGATTTGACAATGTCCATGGTTGCAACGGGTGAACAGATTGATTTGTCTGCAATCCCAGGCATCAAGGTAGATAAGCATTCTACAGGTGGTGTCGGAGATAAGGTTACACTCATCTTAGCGCCATTGGTAGCAAGTTTTGATATTCCAGTTGCAAAGATGAGCGGTCGTGGGCTTGGTCATACTGGTGGAACCTTGGATAAGTTAGAGTCAATCAAAGGATACCAGATTGAAGTTAGCCAAGCAGATTTCATCAAGCAAGTTCAAGATACTGGTGTTGCAGTTATTGGTCAGTCAGATAATCTTGTCAAAGCTGATAAACTACTCTATGCCCTTCGTGACGTGACAGCAACCGTTGACATTATTCCGCTGATTGCCAGCTCAGTAATGTCTAAGAAAATTGCCGCAGGTGCGGATGCGATTCTTTTAGATGTCACGGTGGGAGAAGGTGCCTTCATGAAGACTGTTGAAGAGGCACGGGTTCTAGCTCAAACCATGGTGGATCTTGGGAAGGCGGTTGGTCGTAAGACAGTTGCTGTTTTAACTAACATGTCTCAACCAGTTGGAACTTCGATTGGAAATCGTTTGGAAATTTTAGAGGCTATTGAAATTTTACAGGGTAAAGGTCGAGAAGATGTTACCGAATTTATCTGTGAACTAGCCCAAATTATGTTGGGGCTTGCTAATGTTGAGAAAAGCATTGAAGAAGTACGCCAGCATATTGACAATGGTGCAGCATTGAAGAAATTTGAAGAGATGGTCCGTGCTCAAGGTGGTGACTTAGAAGATTTATATCGCCCAGTTCAGGTTACACAGCAAGTTCCAGTTCTTGCGGAAGAGGATGGCTATATTGTGGGGCTTCCTGCTTTGGAATTTGGTCTCTTTGCAATGAAACTTGGTGCAGGTCGTGCAGTCAAGACTGACAATTTAGATTATGAAACAGGTATTGTTTTCCATAAGAAAGTGGGGGAAGCTGTTTCTAAAGGCGAGCAAATCGCAACTATTTATGCCAATGAAAATATTTCGGAAAACATGCTTACAAATTTCCAAAAAAATGTTAAAATAGATAAAGAAAGTGTAAAAACGAAAGAAATCATCGAAATTATTTCTTAATGTACGGAGAAAGCTATGAAATTAAATAAATATATTGACCACACAATCTTGAAACCTGAGACAACACAAGAGCAGGTTGAAAAAATTTTAGCAGAAGCAAAAGAATATGATTTTGCAAGTGTCTGTGTTAACCCAACTTGGGTTGCTTTAGCAGCTGAAAGCTTGAAAGATAGTGATGTAAAAGTTTGTACGGTTATTGGTTTCCCTCTCGGAGCAAACACACCTGCTGTAAAAGCATTCGAAACAAAAGACGCAATTTCAAATGGAGCAGATGAGATTGACATGGTTATCAATATCGGTGCTCTGAAAACTGGAAATTACGATTTGGTTTTGGAGGATATTAAAGCTGTTGTAGAAGCAAGTGGTGATAAACTAGTCAAAGTTATCATCGAAGCATGTCTCCTTACTGACGATGAGAAAGTGAAGGCTTGTCAATTATCTCAAGAAGCTGGTGCGGACTATGTTAAAACATCTACAGGATTTTCTACAGGTGGTGCTACAGTAGCGGATGTTGCCTTGATGAGAAAAATAGTAGGTCCTGACATGGGAGTGAAGGCTTCTGGCGGTGCACGTTCGTATGAAGATGCTATTGCTTTTATCGAAGCAGGAGCGTCTCGTATTGGTGCGTCATCAGGCGTGGCAATCATGAATGGAGCACAGGCGGATGGAGACTATTGATTTAATTGAATTAGCTGTAAAAAACAGTCAAAAAGCATACGTACCGTACTCAAAGTTTCCAGTTAGTGCAGTTCTTGTAGCTAAGACTGGGGAAATATTTACAGGTGTAAACATTGAAAATGCAAGTTTTGGTTTGACCAATTGCGCTGAAAGGACAGCTATTTTCAAGGCTATTTCTGAAGGTGTGAAAGATTTTTCTGAAATCGTAATTTATGGTAAAACAGAAAAACCAATATCCCCTTGTGGAGCTTGTCGCCAAGTTATGGCAGAATTTTTTGATAAGGATTTAAAAGTGACCTTGGTCGCTAAAGATAAATCGACAGTCGAGACGACAGTCGGGGAATTACTACCATATTCCTTTACAGACTTAACATAGTCTGTATGACAGTCATTTGACTGTAGCAATATTACTCTGCAACAATTTAGTTGCAAAAAGATTTTTAGGAGGGTTCAGAAATGAACAAGAAACTTGTAGGACTTGGTCTAGCAGCTGTTGCGGCTGTATCTTTGGCTGCATGTGGTAACCGTGCTTCAAAAAGCAGTAGCTCAGAAGCATCTTCATCAGCGGACACATCTGTGAAAGCTGCTATCGTTACTGACATTGGTGGTGTTGATGACCGTTCATTTAACCAATCTGCTTGGGAAGGTCTTCAAGAGTGGGGTAAAGCAGCTAGTCTTTCCAAAGGTAATGGCTACGATTACTTCCAATCAGCTAGTGAATCAGATTATATCACAAACCTTGATTCAGCTGTTGCTGGTGGTTACAATCTTGTGTTCGGTATTGGTTTTGCCTTGGAGAGTGCGATTGCGGAGGTTGCACCAAATAATCCTAATACACACTATGTAATCGTGGATAGTGTTGTTCCAGATCAAGACAATGTAGTTAGCGTAGGTTTCGCAGACCATGAAGCATCATATCTTGCTGGTGTTGCTGCAGCTAAATCAACTAAAACAAATCACGTAGGTTTCATCGGTGGTATGGAAGGTGTTATCATCGATCGCTTTGAAGCTGGTTTCGTTGCTGGTGCTAAGTCTGTAAACAAAGACATCAAGATTACAGTTGACTATGCAGGTTCATTTGGTGATGCTGCCAAAGGTCAAACTCTTGCAGCTGCTCAATATGCTGCAGGTGCAGACGTTATTTTCCACGCTTCTGGTGGTACTGGTAACGGTGTATTTGCTGCTGCTAAAGCAGAAAATGAAACTCGTAATGAAGCAGATAAAGTTTGGGTAATCGGTGTTGACCGTGACCAATCAGCAGAAGGTACATACACTTCTAAAGATGGTAAGTCTTCTAACTTTGTATTGGCTTCAACATTGAAACAAGTTGGTACTTCAGTTAAAGATATTGCAACTAAGGCAGCTGCAGGTGATTTCCCTGGCGGTAAAGTACTTCAATTCTCATTGAAAGATAAAGGGGTTGAATTGGCAGAAACTAATCTTTCAGAAGATGCTTCTAAAGCAGTTGCAGATGCTAAACAAGCAATTTTGGATGGCAAAGTAGAAGTTCCTGAAAAACCTTAATGAATTTCTTTTCGACAATTCCGATTCGGCGACCCGACGGGGCGCCGTTTTCGGGCTGAGATTTTTCTCAGTAAAGCCTATCAGCTATGGTAGGTTTTACTGACAAAAATGGTATAGTTGATGAAGAGTTTTTAAGTGCTCAAAGTAGTACTGAAGAATTTTCAGAAGGCTATAGTCAGAAAGGATAATAGATTATGACTAAGGATTATGTCATTGAAATGCGCAATATCACTAAGATATTTGGTGAATTTGTAGCAAATGACCACATCAATTTGAATGTCAGACGTGGTGAAATCCATGCCCTTCTTGGTGAGAATGGTGCGGGTAAATCTACTCTGATGAACATGCTTGCTGGCTTGTTGGAACCTACAAGCGGTGAAATTGTTATCAACGGTCAATCCGTGAAGATTGACTCTCCATCCAAAGCTGCCCAATTGGGTATTGGTATGGTGCACCAACATTTTATGTTGGTTGATGCTTTCACAGTTGCCGAGAATATCATTCTTGGTTCTGAAACTACCAAAGGTGGCGTGATTGACCTTAAAAAAGCTATCGCAGAAATTAAAGAACTTTCTGCTAAATATGGTCTTGAAGTTGATCCAACTGCAAAGGTTGCAGATATTTCTGTGGGTGCACAGCAACGTGTAGAAATCCTTAAAACACTTTACCGTGGAGCAGACCTTTTAATTTTTGATGAGCCGACAGCTGTATTGACCCCTGCGGAAATTGCAGAGCTCTTGAAAATTATGAAAGCCTTGGTTGAAGAAGGTAAATCTATTATTTTGATTACGCACAAATTGGATGAAATTCGTGCAGTTGCCGATAGTGTAACAGTTATTCGTCGAGGTAAATCAATCGAAACAGTTGCTGTTGAAGGAGCAACAAACCAAGATTTGGCTGAGTGGATGGTTGGACGTTCCGTTTCCTTTAAAACAGAGAAAGTTGAAGCAAATCCTAAAGAAGTCATTTTGTCCATTAAGGATTTGGTTGTCAATGAAAACCGTGGTATCCCAGCAGTTAAGGGCTTATCGCTTGATGTTCGAGCAGGTGAGGTTGTTGGTATTGCCGGTATCGACGGAAACGGTCAAAGTGAGTTGATTCAGGCAATCACTGGTTTACGTAAGGTAAAATCTGGCTCAATCACTATCAAAGGTGAGGAAGTAGTTGGTAAAACTCCACGTAAAATTACAGAAATGCAAGTGAGCCACGTTCCCGAAGATCGTCATCGCGATGGACTCGTTCTTCCGATGACTGTTGCAGAGAACTTTGCGCTTCAAACTTACTATAAAGAACCGATTTCAAAAAATGGTATCTTGAACTATAATATCATTAATGAAAAAGCACGCGCGTTAATGGAAGAATTTGACGTTCGTGGGGCAAGTGAACTCGTCCCAATCAAGGCTCTTTCAGGCGGTAACCAGCAAAAAGCTATCATCGCGCGTGAAATCGATCGCAACCCAGACCTTTTCATTGTTAGCCAACCAACACGCGGTTTGGACGTTGGTGCTATTGAGTATATTCGTAAACGTCTCATTGCAGAACGTGATAAGGGTAAGGCTGTTCTTGTTGTCAGCTTCGAATTGGATGAAATTTTGGATGTATCAGATAGAATTGCTGTAATCCATGATGGTGTCATCCATGGTATTGTTGAACCTGCTAAGACCAATAAACAAGAGTTAGGTGTCTTGATGGCAGGTGGACATATTGAGAAGGGAGAAGAGCATGCTTAATAAATATAAGAATTTGGCCCTTCCATTAATGGCTGTGGTCAGTGGTATCCTACTTGGAGCGATTGTCATGCTTGTTTTTGGCTACGATCCAATTTGGGGCTATGAAGAGTTATTCTATTCAGCTTTTGGTAATATCAAATCAATTGGTGAAATTTTCCGTGCAATGGCACCACTTGTTTTCACTGCTCTCGGTTTCGCAGTAGCTAGTCGTGCAGGTTTCTTCAACGTTGGTTTGTCTGGTCAGGCCTATGTTGGTTGGGTTTTTGCTGGATGGTTTGCCTTGGCAAATCCTGACTTACCACGTCCAGTTTTGATTTTGGGAACAGTCTTAATTGCCATGTTGGCAGGCGGTATTGCTGGAGCTATTCCAGGTATTCTACGTGCCTATTTGGGAACAAGTGAAGTTATCGTTACGATTATGATGAACTACATCTTACTCTATTCATGTAACTATATCATTCGTGATGTATTTGCAGATAGTTTGATGAAGAATACAGACTCGACAGTTAACGTGTCAGCAAATGCCTCTTACCAAACAGAGTGGCTCCGTGCATTGACAGATAACTCACGTATGAATATTGGTATTTTCTTTGCCATTATTGCAGTTTTTGTGATTTGGTTCCTATTGACCAAAACGACTCTTGGTTTTGAGATTCGCTCAGTGGGGCTTAACCCAACAGCATCGGATTATGCGGGTATGTCTGCTAAACGTACGATTATTCTATCTATGATTATTTCAGGTGCTCTTGCGGGTCTTGGGGGAGCTATCCAAGGTTTGGGTACTTTCCAAAACGTTTATATCCAAAGCGGTAACTTGGATATTGGTTTTAATGGTATGTCAGTAGCGCTTTTAGCTTCTAATTCACCGTTAGGTATTCCATTGGCTGCCTTTCTATTCGGTGTTCTTTCTGTCGGTGCCCCAGGTATGGTACGTGCACAGATTCCACCTGAATTGATCAACGTTGTTACGGCATCAATCATTTTCTTTATCGGTGTGAAATTTATTTTTGAACAATTATTAAAATCTAGAAATAAAGCGAAAGGAGCGAAATAAGATGAATGTTTCAATTCTTGCCTTACTCATTTCGCAAATGTTGATTTATTCAGCACCCTTAATCTTTACCAGTCTTGGAGGAGTTTTCTCTGAACGCGGTGGTATTGTAAACGTTGGTCTAGAAGGAATCATGGTTATCGGTGCCTTTGCTGGTGTTGTTTTCAATATCGAATTTGCAGGGACATTTGGTAATGCTACTCCATTATTAGCTGTTATTGTAGGAGGTCTTGCTGGTGTTGTCTTTGCTGCTATTCATGCGATGGCGACGATTAATTTCCGTGCAGACCACGTTGTATCAGGTACGGTGTTGAACCTTTTGGCTCCAGCATTGGGAGTTTTCCTAGTCAAGGTTATCTATAATAAGGGTCAAACTGATAGTATTACTGAATCATTTGGTAAATTTTCATTCCCTATCTTGGCAGATATTCCAATCATTGGTGAAATTTTCTTCAAAAATACAAGCTTGATGGGTTATGTAGCTATTGCAACAGCATTTCTTGCTTGGTTCATCCTTTATAAAACCAAGTTCGGTTTGCGCCTTCGTTCAGTAGGTGAACATCCGCAGGCAGCGGATACTTTGGGAATCAATGTCTACGCTATGCGTTATGCAGGTGTGTTGATTGCTGGTTTCCTTGGTGGTGTTGGTGGAGCTGTAAGTGCTCAATCAGTGAATATCAACTTCTCTGCAACAACAATCGTAGGTTCAGGTTTCATCGCTCTAGCAGCTGTAATTTTCGGTAAGTGGAATCCAATTGGCGCTATGCTTGCCAGTCTATTCTTCGGTCTTTCGCAAAGTTTGGCAGTAGTGGGTGGACAATTACCAGGATTGAAAGATATTCCAACGGTTTATCTTCAAATTGCACCATATTTGATTACTGTTATTGCTCTGTCTGCTTTCTTTGGTAAAGCAGTCGCTCCTAAAGCAGACGGTATCAACTATATCAAATCTAAATAAAAAGGTCCAGTGGACCTTTTTATCATGAGCTTGAAAATACGAAAGCGAATAAGGTCCAGCGAACCTTTCAGATTGAAGAAAAAGTCCATTTTGGACAATTTTCTTCAATCTTTTCTTATGTGACTTTTAGTCCGTCGCGCTCCGTAAGGTGTGTGACAAATAAACCACCCGCTATGCGGGTGCGCGACGAAGGTTATACCAAAAAAACTCCAACGTTTGTGTAGTTATAAAGGTGTAGAAATTATCGAAGGACATCTGATGCCGGATCATGTTCATATGTTAGTCAGTATTCCTCCGCGATTAAGTGTATCAAGCTTTATGGGCTATTTAAAAGGTAAGAGTGCTCTTATGATGTTTGATAAACACGCTAATCTCAAATATAAATTTGGCAATCGTCATTTCTGGGCAGAGGGATATTATGTAAGTACGGTTGGACTAAATGAAGCCACAATTAAGAAATATATACAAGAACAGGAAAAACATGATATAGCACTTGATAAATTGAGTGTAAAAGAGTATGAAGATCCCTTTAGGGATAATGGCAAGTAGTACGAATGCCTCTTTAAGAGGCTAGTGACGAGTTAAAAGCAGTGAGGCTTGAACAAAGTGAAAGCCAGCGTCTTTAGGCGCTGGCTGGTGATGTGGGCTTATAGCCCTTGTTCAAACCACCCGTTTGACGGGTGGTCATGATTTATGTTGAAAATTAAAAACTCTCAGAAACGCTGAAATATCAATGTTTCTAAGAGTTTAATAACTTGCTATCTTTCACAAACTTCTTCAATTTTTTAAGCTCCACTGGACCTTTTTATCATGTTCTTTGCTGTACAGGAAATGAATAATTGTCCTATTCAAAGGAAGAGGAGTTAGAGGGACTTTTGGTTGAGAATAGGGAGAATGACTGATATAATAGTTTGTCACTAAGGTATGAAATGAGGTTAATTGTGAGACGATTGGTGTTAAATATTGCAATGAGTTTAGATGGATTTATTGCACGTAAGGATGGAAGCTACGATTGGATTGAAGGACATGGTACCGATAAATACGATACAGTCTTACAGTTTGATAATCAAAAATTCTTTAGGGAGTGGGAAAGAACTCAACCATTCATAGAAGAGTTCGTTTTCCCACCCCCGCACAGTTGATTAGGTTAGATTTGGAGTGTAAAACACGAACAAATCTGCCAATCAACCACTGCGCTGAGATGTTGACACTAACTTTGAGAAGCGGTGCTGGGCTTTTTGCCCAGCCTCGATGGGGAGAAAATCATTAGAAGATTGTCCGTTGGAAATGATTGAAGGATATCAGGAAAAGCAATTTATCGTTGCGAGTCGTACCGAGCAGACGGACTATGGTAATGTGCGTTTCGTAAGGGACGTCATCGGGGAGATTATAGAACTTCGTTCTAGAGAAGGTGGAGATATTTGGCTGTTTGGTGGGGCAAGTCTGGTTCAGGACTGTTTAGAGGCGGGAGTGATTGATCACCTTATTATTGGGATTATTCCTACTATTTTGGGTGACGGCATTCCACTTTTCGCCTCACTTTTGGAAGAAAAGAAATTGCTCTTGGTAGAGTCAACTGTCACAGATGGAATTGCTATGTTACGTTATGATATTAGAAGGTAAAAAAGGCGAGCTATTGCTCACCTTTTTTACTATTTTATATAATTAGTTTTTTACACCAGCTGCAATTTCTGGGTTTGCGAAAGCATCATCGATGATGTCTTTCAATTGTTTAGCAGATGCTTGCATTTTTTGCAATTCAGCTTCGCTCAATGGGATATTGACTGGACGAACGATACCGTGGGCACCGATGATAGCAGGTTGACCGATGAAGACATCTTCAACACCTTCGTATTGGCCAGCTTGGTAAACTGACAATGGAAGTACTGCATTTTCATCATCAAAGATTGCTTTAGTGATACGTGCAAGTGCAACACCGATACCGTAGTAAGTTGCGCCTTTTTTGTTGATGATTGAGTAGGCTGCATCACGAACAGATACAAACAAGTCAACAAGACCTTGCTCATCAATATCGCGGTTATCTTGCAACCAGTCGTACAATTTCACACCAGCAACGTTGGCATGTGACCAAACTGCAAATTCTGAGTCACCGTGCTCACCCATGATGTAAGCGTGAACTGAACGTGCGTCGATACCGATTTTCTCAGCCAATGCTTGACGGAAACGAGCTGAGTCAAGAGAAGTACCAGAACCGATAACACGCTCTTTAGGGAAACCAGAGAATTTCCAAGTTGAGTAAGTCAACACGTCAACAGGGTTAGCAGCAACAAGGAAGATACCGTTGAAACCAGAGTTAACGATTTCTGTAACGATTTGTTGGTTGATACGAAGGTTTTTCTCTACCAATTCAAGGCGAGTTTCACCTGGTTTTTGTGGCAAACCAGCTGTCAATACAACCAAGTCTGCGTCATGAGCATCTGAATACTCAGCAGAGTAGATTTTTTTAGGGAATGTGAAGGCCAATGCGTGGCTCAAGTCTTCTGCATCACCTTGAGTACGGTCTTTGTTGATATCGATGATACCCAATTCTTGACCAATCCCTTGGTTAACAAGAGCATAAGCATAAGCAGAACCTACGGCACCGTCACCGACAAGGATTACTTTTTTGTGTTGTTTAGTTGCAGTCATTGCTAAACATCTCCTTAGTTTTATTTGGGGATGACTTCATCCCGACCATAATACATTCTAGCATGTTTTAAGCTTTTTGTCACTTGTGAAAGCGCCTTTGAAAATGTTTACATGCTAGTTTCCAACAAAGAAATTTATTCGCCAATATGGTATAATAGAAGCACAATGACTGTTGAAAGAGGCATATAATGCAAGATAAAAATTTAGTAACGGTTAATCTGACCAATGAGATGAAATCATCCTTCATCGACTATGCGATGAGTGTTATCGTTTCACGTGCTCTGCCTGATGTACGTGATGGTCTGAAGCCGGTTCATCGCCGTATTTTGTATGGGATGAATGAATTAGGAATTACACCGGATAAACCACATAAAAAATCAGCCCGTATCACAGGGGATGTTATGGGTAAATATCACCCGCATGGAGATTTTGCGATTTACGAAGCAATGGTTCGTATGGCACAATGGTGGAGCTACCGTCACATGTTAGTTGATGGTCACGGAAACTTTGGTTCCATGGATGGTGACGGAGCAGCCGCTCAGCGTTATACAGAAGCACGCATGAGCAAGATTGCGCTTGAAATGCTTCGTGATATTAACAAGAACACGGTAAATTTTGCGGATAACTATGACGCGAGTGAACGTGAGCCTGAGGTTTTACCTGCTCGTTTCCCTAACCTTCTGGTTAACGGAACGACTGGTATCGCCGTTGGTATGGCTACCAACATTCCTCCACACAACTTGGGTGAGACTATCGAGGCAGTTAAGCTGGTTATGGACAATCCCGAGGTAACAACACGTGAGATTATGGAAGTCTTGCCTGGACCAGATTTTCCGACAGGTGCCTTGGTTATGGGGAAATCTGGAATTCACCGTGCTTATGAAACTGGTAAAGGTTCAATAGTTCTTCGTTCCCGCACAGAAATTGAAGAATATGGAAATGGTCGTGAGCGCATTGTTGTTACAGAGTTTCCATACATGGTCAATAAGTCCAAGGTTCAAGAACATATTGTTAAATTAGTCCAAGAAAAACGTATTGAAGGAATCACTGCTGTTCGAGACGAATCCAACCGTGAGGGTGTACGATTTGTTATCGAAGTTCGTCGTGATGCCTCAGCCAACGTCATCTTGAATAATTTGTTTAAGCAAACACAGCTTCAAACCAACTTTAGTTTCAACATGTTGGCCATCCAAAATGGTGTACCGAAAATCCTTTCTGTACGTCAGATTCTAGAGTCTTATATTGAACACCAAAAAGAAGTAGTCACTCGTCGTACACGATTTGATAAAGAAAAGGCTGAGGCGCGTGCTCATATCTTAGAAGGCTTGCTGATTGCTCTTGACCATATTGATGAAGTCATTCGTATTATCCGTAATTCAGAAACTGATGCTATTGCTCAAGCTGAATTGATGGAGAAATTTGACCTTTCTGAACGTCAGAGTCAGGCTATTCTTGATATGCGTCTTCGTCGTTTGACAGGTTTGGAACGCGACAAGATTCAATCAGAATATGATGAGTTAGTGGCATTGATTGCAGATTTGGCTGATATTCTAGCTAAGCCTGAGCGTGTTGTTCAGATTATTAAAGACGAATTAGAAGAAGTCAAACGTAAATATGCTGACCCACGCCGTACAGAATTGATGGTTGGTGAAGTTCTTTCCCTTGAAGATGAGGACTTGATTGAAGAAACGGATGTTTTAATCACCTTGTCAAACCAAGGCTACATCAAGCGTTTGGCACAGGATGAGTTTCAAGCTCAGAAGCGTGGAGGACGTGGGGTTCAAGGAACTGGCGTCAAGGATGATGATTTTGTACGAGAATTAGTCTCTACAAGCACTCATGATCGCTTGCTCTTCTTCACTAACAAGGGACGTGTTTACCGTCTCAAAGGCTATGAAATCCCAGAATATGGTCGTACTGCAAAGGGACTTCCAGTAGTCAATTTGCTTAAATTGGAAGAAAACGAGGCAATTCAAACCATTATCAATGTAACTAAGGACCAGGAGGCAGATAGCTATCTCTTCTTTGCAACCCGCCAAGGTGTTGTAAAACGGACTAGTGTGTCAGAATTTGCCAATATTCGCCAGAGCGGTCTGAAAGCTTTGAATTTGAAAGAAGACGATGAACTCATCAATGTTTTCTTAACAAATGGTCAAGCAGACATTATTATGGGGACTAAGTTCGGTTATTCTGTACGTTTCACTGAAACAGATGTTCGTAATATGGGCCGTACAGCAACAGGTGTTCGTGGTATCAATTTACGCGAGGGAGACCAGTTAGTTGGCGCTACTATGATTTCTGATGACCAAGAAGTACTCGTATTGACGGAAAAAGGTTTTGGTAAACGTACACCAGCCAGTGAGTATCCAACCAAAGGTCGTGGTGGTAAGGGTATCAAGACTCTTAAAGTTGCTGATAAGAATGGTTCTCTGGCAGGTTTGACAACGGTATCTGGTGATGAAGATATTATGGTTATTACCGATACTGGCGTGATTATTCGTACAAGTGTTGCGAATATCTCTCAAACTGGTCGTTCAACCATGGGTGTAAAAGTGATGCGCTTGAATGATGAAGCGAAAATCATGACCTTTGCCTTGGTAGATGCTGCCGAAATTAAAGAAGAAAAGGAATAAATAATCATGTCAAAACGTGAAAAAAAGAAGAAGCGTAAAGGTTCTTTTTGGCGCAATTTTTTAACAGTTGTATTGATACTGATTTCCTTGGCATTGATATTTAATACCTCTATCCGTAATTTTATTATCGGCTGGAATACGAATAAATACCAGATTAGCAATGTTACGACAGAGGATATCGAAAAGAATAAACAGGCTGAGACAACATTTGATTTCGAACAGGTTCAGTCTATTTCTACAGAGGCTATTTTAGCAGCTCAGTGGGATGCACAACGCTTACCTGTAATTGGTGGAATTGCGGTTCCCGAGCTTGGTATCAACCTTCCTATTTTTAAAGGGGTCTTCAATACTTCGCTCATGTATGGAGCTGGTACCATGAAGGAAAACCAAGAGATGGGGAAAGGAAATTATGCGTTGGCCAGCCACCATATTTTTGGTGTAACTGGTGCAGCAGATGTTCTCTTTTCACCGCTTGATCGTGCTAAAAACGGCATGAAAATCTATATTACTGACAAGACCAATGTTTACACCTACGTTATTGATAGTGTGGAAATTGTTTCGCCTGAAAGTGTCTATGTCATTGATGATGTAGAAGGACGTACAGAAGTTACGTTAGTGACATGTACGGACTATTATGCTACGCAACGTATTGTTGTAAAAGGAGTTCTTGAATCAACCACTCCATATAATGAAACGGCAAAAGACATCTTAGATTCCTTCAATAAGAGTTATAATCAGTATGATTATGGACAATAAAACATCTATATATTAAGAATAAAGAAGTGGTATAAGACTGAGGAGATATTCTTTGGTTTTATATGGCTTCTTTTTTTGCAAGATTTTACGAATAGATAGGTGAGGAGGAAATTATGTATCAAATTGAATTTAAAGAAGAGGCCATTCTACCTAGAGAACGTTTAGTAGAAGTTGGAGCTGAGCGTCTCAGTAATCAGGAATTGCTAGCAATTTTTATTAGAACTGGGACAAAAAAAGAACCTGTTTCTATTCTCTCCAATAAATTATTGAATCGTTTGGAAAGTTTAGCGGCTCTAAGAGAACTATCAATTGAAGAATTGCAAAGTTTGACTGGAATTGGGCGCGTCAAGGCGATTGAAATTAAGGCTATGATTGAACTTGGAAAACGTATCAATCAATCAGAGCTACTCTTAAATGAGAGAATTTTGGGAAGTGAGAAGTTGGGACGTAAGATGATTCATGAAATCGGGCATAAGAAGCAGGAGCATCTAGTTGCACTTTATCTCAATACACAGAACCAGATTATCAGTCAAAAAACGATTTTTATTGGGAGTGTTAATCGTAGCATTGCAGAACCACGTGAAATTTTGCATTACGCAGTAAAATGTATGGCAACATCGATTATCATCGTTCATAACCACCCGTCGGGTTCAGTACAACCTAGTAGGAATGATTTGCTATTTACGGAGAATTTAAAAGAGTCCTGCGAAAAGCTAGGACTGGTATTATTAGATCATTTAATTGTTGGAAATAAGGATTACTATTCTTTTAGAGAAGAAAGTGAGTTATTTTAAAGTTTATTGACAATATAGTGGAAGAGGTCTTTTTCAATCTCACGTTTACCGTAGAGTAGTTCAGGATGCCATTGAACCCCTAAAAATTTAGTTGGGTAGGCTGAATGAACTGCTTCAATAATCTGTTGATTATCTGATAGTGCAATGATTTCTAAGTCAGGTGCTAAGTCTTTGATAGCCTGGCGGTGAAATGAGTTTACACTCGGATCGGACTTATATATGTTGTAAAGTAGACTGTTTTGAGTCAGTTGAATCGTTTGACTGACTTCTTGTCCGTCTATGTCTTGCCAATGTTCAGAAATTGATTGATGAAGGCTACCACCTTGAGCTACATTGTAGAGCTGTAGACCTCGGCAGATACCGAAGATAGGTTTCTGATTTTCTTGGGCAGCCCTTATGAGGGCTAATTCAAACTCGTCACGCTTTGGTAGATAATTATCGCTGTCAATAGTCCTTTCTTCGTGATAGTAACTTGGCTGGACATTTTGTCCTCCTGTTAGGATGAGTTTGTCAATAAGATGGATATAATATTTTGCCAAATCAGGCTTTGTAACAGGAAGGATGAGTGGGAGTCCGCCAGCATCTTCAATAGCTTGTACGAGGCAAGTCTGGGTATAAGAAAGCAGGGGTTCTGTATGATCCCCTGTTTTATATTCATTTCCAGAAATACCAATAACTGGTTTTTTCATTGCTTATCCTTTTCGCATAAAGTAGAGTAGTGTCTGTAATTCACTAGTCAAATCAACATACTGGACAACGACATCTTTTGGGACAGACAAGTTAACTGGTGAAAAGCTCAGAATCCCTTTAACACCAGCTTCAACAAGAATATCAGTCACTTCTTGCGCTTTGACGCTGGGTACCGTCAGAATGGCTGTCTGAGAGTTTGCTTCGCTGATACGTTCCTTGATTTCTGAGATTGCATGGATTGGGATATTTTCATCTGTCGTTCCAACAGCTGGATTATCATCTGCTTCAAAAGCCATGACTATTTTCATTTTATTTCGTTCGTGGAAGCGATAGTGTAGCAAGGCCCGCCCCATATTCCCGACTCCAACAAGCATAACATTGGTGATGGAGGTATCATTTAGAATATCCGCAAAGAAATCCATCAACTCTTTGACATTGTAGCCAAAGCCACGACGACCAAGCTCTCCAAAATAGGAAAAATCTCGGCGGACGGTAGCTGAGTCGATTCCGATAGCTTCAGCAATTTCTTTTGAACTAGCTTTTTCAATATTTCCTGCATAGAAACGTTTAAAAATGCGATAGTAGAGGGATAGACGTTTGGCAGTTGCGCGTGGAATATCAGATTTTTTATCGTTTTTCACTTTAGACTCCTTTATTTCGATAGAATACGCTTTATCGATTATTTATATATTAAACAGTTCTTTATTCTATTCTAGTCCAAGTTTGTGAAAAAATCAACAGATTGATTTTAAAAAAAGATTAAACAGGAAACTGTCTAATCTAGTGTTTGTAAATAGCGATAGAGATCCCCGATTGTCCCTTTGTAATCCAGAGCTTGTCCGTCTTGTGTAATGCTGGTAACTGGATAATAGTCTGGGAGGGTTAAGCAACCGGAAAAAGCCAGAATGGCTGCATCTTTATTCTCAAATGTTTGGATACGTTCTTGCTTGTAAGCATCAAGATAGTGAATTTCAATCATACTAACCCTCTTTTGTAAAGATGTCACGGTCAATCAAGCTATCCATGAGGAAATAGAATTTTTCTTGAATAACCTTATTACTTTCTGGCTTAAAAATGTTTACCAGATGAAGACCAGACTTGTCGGTAATGTTAATTTTAAAACCAGTTAGGTCTTGATTGATAATAATTTTCAAGAGGAATCCTTGGTTTGAATTTGGAATTTCTTCCAGAAGACGTGTAAGCTGATAGTGGCCTGCTTTGGTTTGTTCAAAGGTGTTATCACGGAGTGTATATTTTTTGATAGCAGGGCTAATGTGATAAGTAAAATTACAATCTTTTAAGGTAACTGATTGTTGGAATGCCATTTTAACCTCCAAGTATTTTCTTTAGTTCGATGATAAGAGTATCTATCTCTTCTTTTGTATTGATTTCAGATAGGCTGATACGAATGGATTCTTTCAGACGATGGGAGTCTTTTCCATACATAGCTTCTAAAACATGGCTATTTTGGACAACACCTGCCGTACATGCGGAACCGCTAGAAACAGCGATACCTGCCAAATCTAGTTGCATGAGTAGTTGTTCATTAAGTTTACCAGGAAAACCGATATTAAGGACATGAGGGAGATGAGGTCCAGCCTGATTGAGATAATAGTCTAAGCCAGACAATCCCTTGATAATATGTTGTCGCAGTTCACTGACATGCTTATGATGCGTATCTAAGGACTCATATTGTTCTGTTAGGGCAGTCGCCATAGCAGCAATAGCAGGGAGATTCTCAGTACCTGCTCGATGTTGCTGTTCCTGCTTTCCGCCGTGGATCAAGGAATCAAATTTATGAACGTTACTATACAGGAATCCCATCCCCTTTGGACCATGGAATTTATGGGCAGAGGCTGCGAGGAAGTCAATTCCGTAGTCAGAGGGAGCAATTGCAATTTTTCCAATTGCTTGGACAGCATCTACATGAAAGACGGCCTGATGATCGGCTAGAAGCTTTCCAATTTCCTTGATGGGAAGTAGCTGACCGGTCTCATTGTTAGCAAACATGACGCTGACTAAAATAGTATCTGGTCGAAGGGCATCCTGAATTTGTTGAGCGGTGATTACTTGATCGACTGGGTGGATATAGGTTACCTCGAACCCAAACCGCTCCTCTAGATATTGCATGGTATGGAGGACAGCATGGTGTTCGATAGCCGTAGTAATCAGGTGTTTTCCTTTGGATTGATGTGCAAGTGCATAGCCTTGAATAGCTAAAGTATCAGCTTCGGAGCCTCCAGATGTGAAAATAATTTGTTCAGGAGAGGCGGAGAGGATCTGAGCAATCTCTTGACGACTTTGTCTAAGATATTGATTGGCTTTCCGACCGCTTTGATGGATACTGGAGGGGTTTCCATAATTTTCTTGAGCCACTTCCATCATCCGTTGGAGTGCAGTAGGAGATAGAGCAGTGGTCGCTGCATTATCTAAATAAATCAAAGAGTTTACTCCTAGTTTTCTTTTTCAGGACTAGTAAATTTGAAAAGTGGGCTGAGTGGCTGATGTTCTTGGATGCGGTGGATGGCATCTGCAATCAAGTCACTAGCTGTTAGGAAGGCGATATTTTTAGGATGCTGTTCTTTGCTTGCAACAGAATCGGTAACTAATATTTCTTTGATTGGTGCTTCATCTAAGAGTTGGGCTGCAGTTCCCGCAAAGAGACCATGGCTGGCAACTGCATAAATTTCAGTAGCGCCACCTTCTTGGACAATTTTTGAAGCTTGTGAGAAAGTGCGACCAGTATTGAGAATATCGTCCACCAAAATAGCTTTTTTACCAGCAACATCACCAATAATATAGCCTTCAGAACGTTCAGAATCATCTTGAGCGTAGTCGATAATCGCAATCGGCGCATTTAGAAATTCAGCGATATTACGAGCTCGTTTGATACCAGAATTTTTAGGACTCACAATGACGACATCTTCTCCGCAGAGTCCTTTTTCCATGTAGTAAGCTGCAAAAAGTGGTTCTGTAAGGAGATTGTCTACTGGAATATCAAAGAAACCTTGAATTTGTGAAGCGTGCAAATCAAGAGTCAATACACGGTCGACACCAGCTTTAACCAGCATATTTGCAACTAATTTAGCTGTAATTGGTTCGCGTGGAGAAGCGGTACGGTCTTGACGAGCATAGCCGAAATAAGGGATGACCGCTGTAATGGTGTTGGCACTAGCACGTTTACAAGCATCGATCATAATCAATAATTCCCACAAGTGATTATTGACCGGATAGCTTGTTGATTGGATAATGTAGACGTCTACGCCACGTACAGATTCTTCAATGTTAATTTGAATCTCACCATCAGAAAACTGACGAGAAGACAGTTTTCCAAGAGGAATTCCAGCAGAATCAGCAATTTTTTCAGCAATATCGCGGTTGCTATTGAGTGAGAATAATTTAATGTTATGTTCACCGAGTGGTTGTACCATTTTAAAGTAACTCCTTTTACACACTGAGCTTTTATGATGACATAAAAGTATTTTTTACAATAGATAATTCTATTCTATCAAAAAAATGAAAAATTTTCAGTAGTGAAACTAAAAAATCAACCTTATTTGGCTGATTTTTTATAGTTATTTCATGTAGGTAGCTGTTCGTGCAACCTTACTGCTAGCATATTTGAATTGAATTGATTTCTTCTTAAGGAATTCATCAAAAAGAATTTTCCCTGCATCTGCATCGGTCACTTCGACTTCTAATTCATAATCTTTTTGTCCCACATAATCATTTTCATCGAGAGCCATAAGACCTATAGATGTCTGTTTCTCATAGCGTTTTGTCGTGAGGCTTCCCCAGACAGCAAGTTTATCAAGTGGAATCTCTGTTGCAGAAATAATGTCAGAAATTTGTCCTGCTGGTAGTTGAAAATTTTCCAGTAAATGATGTGCAGTTTGGATGTCTAGAGCTTGGTTATATTCTTGATTTCCGACTTCTTGTGGAATTTTTAAGGTTAGTTCTGCTGAGTCTTCAAATGTACGAATACGGAGTGAAAAGCGGTGATTCTTCATATCTAGGTCTGGGGTATCAATGTAGTGGTTTGTTTGAAGAATTGGGCTCACATCTGAAAAGTCAGTAAGCAGGCGTTTGTATTCGGATTTGGTCAATAAGGTTTTATACTCAATTTCAAGGTGGTTTTTCATGCAGTAAACCCTTTCAATGTGTTATAATAGATTAGTCTTTGTGTTATTCTAATACAATTTAAAAGTTTTGACAAGAAAGGGGCCGTATGGACTTTAACTGGGAAGAATTTTTAGACCCCTATATTCAGACAGTTGGTGAATTGAAAATCAAACTGCGGGGGATTCGCAAGCAGTATCGCAAGGCTAATCGGCATTCTCCAATTGAGTTTGTCACAGGACGGGTAAAACCGATTGAATCCATTAAAGAAAAAATGGTCCTGCGACATATCAAATTGGAAAATCTTGCTCAAGATATGCAAGATATTGCCGGTCTTCGGATTATGGTTCAATTTGTGGACGACATTGAAGAAGTATTAGCTATTTTGCGGAAACGCAAGGATATGCAAATTGTGCATGAACGGGATTATATCAACAATATGAAAGCTTCTGGCTACCGTTCATATCATGTGGTGATTGAGTATCCTGTGGATACTATAAATGGCAACGAGACGGTTCTGGCAGAGATCCAGATTCGAACCCTTTCCATGAATTTCTGGGCTACAATTGAACATTCTCTGAATTATAAATATAAGGGGAATTTTCCAGAAGAAATCAAGAAACGCTTGGAAGTTACAGCAAAAATTGCCTATGAATTAGATGAGGAGATGCGAAAAATCCGCAACGACATTCAAGAAGCGCAGGCCTTATTTGATCCTGCCTATCGCAAACTGAATGACGGTGTGGGCAACAGTGATGATACAGATGAAGAATACAGGTAGAAAAAAAATCGCTCTGCTCGCTAGTCGAAATCCTAAGAGTGAAGCGGTGTCCAAAGAATTATGGACAAAGTTAAAAGAAGCAAATTTTATTTTGACTCCTAAAAATCCAGATATTGTCATTTCTATCGGTGGAGATGGGATGCTTTTATCTGCTTTTCACAAGTATGAAAAGTTGATTGATCGTGTACGTTTTGTAGGAATTCACACGGGTCATTTGGGGTTTTATACAGATTATCGCGATTTTGAAGTGGACAAGCTGATTGAAAATCTTAAGCTTGATACAGGTGCTAGAGTATCGTATCCGATTTTAAATGCTAAGGTCAAGATGACAGATGGCCGCATTGTCGAGGCGCGTGCCTTAAATGAAGCGACAATCAAGCGTTTATCTAAAACGATGGTGGCAGATATTATCATCAATAATGTTCCCTTTGAACGTTTTCGAGGTGACGGAATTTCTGTCTCGACCCCAACTGGTTCAACAGCTTACAACAAGTCTTTAGGTGGCGCGGTCTTGCATCCGACCATTGAAGCCTTGCAAATAGCAGAAGTGGCTAGTTTGAATAATCGCGTTTATCGCACACTAGGGTCTTCTATCGTTGTTCCCAAAAAAGACAAGATTGTTATTGAACCCAAGCACAGTGATCGCTATTCAATTGCTGTTGATAATAAGACCTATGTCTATGACAACATTGAAAAAATTGAGTACCAGATTGATCAGTATAAGATTCACTTTGTTGCTACCCCAAGCCATACTAGTTTTTGGAATCGTGTGAAGGATGCCTTTATTGGAGAGGTGGAGTAATGCGGTTTGAATTTATTGCGGACCAGCATACTAAAATTAAAACTTTTTTGAAAAAACACGGTGTTTCAAAAGGTTTGTTGGCCAAAATCAAGTACACAGGCGGCAATATTTGGGTCAATGATATCGAACGCAATGCAACTTACTTGCTAGATATTGGAGATAGGGTTACAATTGACATACCAGCTGAGGAGGATTTAACGGGAAGTTTGAAACCGATTTCTTATCCGCTGGATATCGTCTATGAAGACGACCATTTTCTGGCGATAAATAAGCCGGTTGGCTACGCCTCCATTCCTTCTGCCTTGCATTCATTTACAATTGCAAATTTTGTAAAAGGTTATCTTATTGAGCAGAATTATGAGAATAAGCAGGTTCATATTGTGACTCGTCTGGATAGGGATACATCAGGCGTCATGCTGTTTGCCAAGCACGGCTATGCCCACGCACGACTCGATAAGCAGTTACAGGCCAAGCTTATTCATAAACGTTATTATGCTTTGGTGAAGGGGAATGGGCAGCTAGAAGAGACAGGGGATATTATTGCCCCTATCGGTCGTCCAGAAGACAGCATCATCACCCGTTGTGTGACAAAGAATGGAAAATATGCTCATACTTCCTATCGTGTTGTGCAATCGTGGGGAGATATTCATTTAGTAGATATTCAACTACATACTGGGCGGACTCATCAGATTCGTGTTCATTTTTCTCACATTGGATTTCCATTGTTAGGAGATGATATGTATGGTGGAAGTTTAGAATGTGGGATAGAACGTCAAGCCTTGCATTGTCATAATTTGGCCTTCGACAATCCTTTTTCAGCCGAAAGGATTGATTTGGAAGCACCGCTTCCTGAGGATTTTCAGGCTGTCATCAATCAGTTAATAAGTAAATAAATTTAAGGAGTTTGTTCATGAAAATTTTTGAGCAATTAGCTACAAAGCTAGAGGGTAAAAAAGTACGTATCGTATTGCCAGAAGGTGAAGAACCACGTATCTTGCAGGCGACAAAACGTTTGGTAAATGAGTCGGATGTAGTACCCGTCTTGCTTGGAAACCCAGATCGTATTAAGATTTACCTTGACATTGAAGGGATTACAGAAGGTTTTGAAATTATTGACCCAGCTCATTATGATAGATATGATGAGATGGTAGCTGCTTTGGTAGAGCGCCGTAAAGGTAAGGTATCAGAAGAGCAGGCACATGAGTTGTTGAAAGATGTTAATTACTTTGGTGTTATGTTGGTATATATGGGCGTAGTAGAAGGTATGGTATCTGGTGCGATTCATTCAACTGCTTCAACAGTTCGTCCAGCTCTTCAAATCATTAAAACAGAACCAGGTGTATCGAAAACATCAGGTGCCTTCTTGATGGTAAAAGGTGAAGAGCGTTATATTTTTGGTGACTGTGCTATCAACATTGATCCAGATGCTCAAACCTTGGCAGAAATTGCTATCAACTCAGCACGTACTGCTAAAATGTTTGGTATTGATCCCAAAGTAGCGATGCTCAGCTATTCTACAAAAGGCTCTGGTGCTGGTCCTAAAGTAGATAAGGTTGTTGAAGCTACAAAAATTGCTCAAAAATTGCGTCCGGAGTTGGATTTGGACGGTGAATTGCAATTTGATGCTGCCTTTGTTCCTACCACAGGTAAATTAAAAGCCCCAGGTTCGAGTGTTGCTGGTCAAGCGACTGTATTTATCTTCCCAGGTATCTCAGCTGGTAATATTGGTTATAAAATTGCCGAACGTATGGGTGGATTTGCAGCGGTAGGTCCTGTTTTACAAGGTTTGAATCAGCCTGTAAACGATTTGTCTCGTGGTTGTAACCCTGATGATGTTTACAACTTGACCTTGATTACTGCGGTTCAGGCTTTGGAGCACCGTTAATATGAAATTTTTATCACGATATTTTAAGGACTATATTAAGGAATCCATATTAGGCCCAATTTTTAAACTATTGGAAGCTTGTTTTGAGCTTTTGGTACCATTAATTATCGCCTATATCGTTGATACAATTATTCCAAATGGCAGCCAGGGAAACCTGGTTGCTATGCTTTTTTTACTGGTTGGTCTAGCATGTATTGGAATTATTGTTTCACTAATAGCGCAATATTATTCAGCTAAAGCAGCGGTTGGGGTGACTAAAGAGCTGACGAATGACTTGTATCAGAAGGTTCTTTCCCTTCCCAAGTCTAGCCGAGATATTCTTTCCTCATCCAGCTTGCTGACACGATTGACTAGCGACACTTTACAAATTCAAACGGGTATTAATACTTTTCTTCGTTTGTTTTTACGTGCTCCAATTGTCGTATTTGGTTCGCTCATCATGGCATTCTATATTAGCCCAAGTTTATCTGCCTATTTTCTAGGAATGATTATCCTATTGATTTTTATAGTGACAGTCATTTCTGTTATGACCAGCCGTATTTATCAATCGATGCGAAAAGAATTAGATAGTTTGGTGGGGCAGGTCCGTGAGACAGTGACTGGTTGGCGAGTGATTCGTGCATTTGGACAAAGAGAGCGGGAAATTAAGGCTTTTCAAGGCATAAATCAGATTTATAAGAAGCAACAGTTGCAGGCTGGTTTTTGGTCTAGTCTTTTATCGCCATTGACATTTTTAGTGGTCAACGGCACCTTACTCATTCTCATCTGGCAAGGAAATATAGCCATTTCACACAATTTGTTGGAACAGGGGATGTTGGTCGCTCTTATCAACTACCTTCTTCAAATTTTAGTCGAATTGGTCAAGATGATTATGGTCGTGTCTACTCTCAACCAGACCTATATCTCAGCGCAACGTATTCAAGAGGTGTTTGACCAAACATCTGAGGATGTAGAGTCTAGTTTGCCAAGAGTGGTTAGTGAGGATAAGGAAATCATCTTTTCTGTGCGTCATCTTTCCTTTTCTTATCCGAAATCTGCTGAGGAGTCCCTGTCTGACATTGCTTTTGACTTACGTAAGGGACAGTTTATGGGAATTATCGGGGGAACTGGGTCAGGTAAGTCCACCCTAGTAGATTTATTGCAGGCACTCTATTCAGTGCCAACAAATCAGCTCTCTCTCTTCATTGATGGAAAAAGTCCTAAGAATTTAAAAGAGTGGCGGCAGCAAATTGCCATCGTTCCGCAACAGGCTCAGCTTTTTGCTGGAACTATTCGTTCTAATTTATCTTTAGGATTGGAAGAAATATCTGATAGTGACCTATGGTCTGCATTAGAAATTGCACAGGCTAAATCTTTCATAGAGGATAAAGGTGGTTTGGATAGCCCAGTCGAAGCCTTTGGGAAGAATTTTTCTGGTGGACAGCGTCAACGTCTGACCATTGCACGCGCTATTTTACAGAAAGCACCGATTTTAATCTTGGATGATGCGACCTCTGCTCTGGATTATTTGACGGAGAGTCGATTATTAGCTGCTATTCGCCAGGAATTACCAGGTCAGAACTTAATCATGGTGTCACAAAGAACCAATAGTTTACGGACAGCTGATCAGATTTTAGTCTTGGAACAAGGGCGTCAAGTTGGACTTGGTCGCCATGAGGACTTTCTGAGAAGCTCTGCTATTTATCAAGAAATTCACCAATCGCAACAACAAGGAGAGGAGGATAGCTATGAGACAATCTAGTTTTAAGGAACTGGTCAGATTGGTTCTACACCAGCCCCTTCGAATGTCCTTGATGTTGGTGGGAACTTTGGTGCAAGTCCTTCTGACAGTTTATCTGCCTATCTTGATTGGTCAGGCAGTTGATGCAGTATTGATAGCAAATGGTCAGGTCTTGCTCGGTATCTTAGGCAAAATGGTGATGGTTATCTTGCTTAATACACTGGTGCAATGGTACTTACCTTTGGTAACCAATCGCTTGGTTTATGGAATGGTGGCCGACTTGCGTGAACAGGTTTATGTTAAGCTGCACCAGATGCCCCTATCTTATCTTGATCGTCAATCAGTCGGTGACTTGGTGGCTCGTTTCTCAAGTGATAGTGAGCAATTAACAAATGGTCTCTTGATGATTTTCAATCAATTTTTCATTGGTATCTTGACCATTTTCCTAACCATTTTCACTATGGCTAGGCTTGACTTGATGATGATGTTGGTTGTTGTTGCCCTGACTCCAGTTTCTCTGCTTGTGGCACGCTATATCGCTAAGAAATCCTATGGTTATTATAGGCAACAGACTCAGGCACGTGGGAGGCAATCTCAGCTTTTGGAAGAGTCCATCAGTCAATTGACACTGGTTCAATCTTTCAATGCTCAAGAACAGTTTACGCAAGGTTTTCAAGTTGTGAATGACCAGTATGCGACCTATTCCCAACAGGCTGTCTTTGCCTCTTCAACGGTCAATCCAAGCACTCGCTTTATCAATGCTATTATTTATTCCTTACTTGCAGGACTTGGAGCGCTGAGAATTATGGCAGGAAATTTTACAGTGGGGTCTCTGACAACTTTTCTCAATTATGCTAGTCAGTACAGCAAGCCTTTTAATGATATTTCCTCGGTCCTATCGGAATTGCAGAGCGCCTTAGCTTGTGCAGACAGGCTGTTTGCTATCTTGGCTCTAGATAGCATTGACCATCAGGCTGAGCGGAAAATTGATTCAGAGGAGTTGAAGGGAGCTATTTCCTTTGATAATGTGTCTTTCTCCTATAGTCATGACCGTTCTCTGATTGAACATCTGGATATTGCTGTCGAAGCTGGACAAAAGGTAGCCATTGTTGGACCTACTGGTGCTGGTAAATCAACCATGATTAACCTTCTTATGCGTTTCTATGATGTGACGGCTGGTCAGATTGTCTTAGATGGTGTTTCGATTAGCCAGTACAGTCGTGAGGATCTCCGCAGACAGATTGGGATGGTTTTACAGGAGACATGGATCAAATCTGGTACCATTCATGATAATATTGCCTATGGTTATCCAAATGCCACGCGGGAATTGGTCATTGAGGCGGCTAAGGCAGCTAATGCAGATTTCTTTATTCGTCAGCTTCCACAGGGTTACGATACGGTTTTGGCAGATGGAGGAGAAGGCTTATCCCAGGGACAACGTCAGCTTTTGTCTATTGCGCGTGTCTTTGTCAAGATACCTAAAATCCTGATTTTAGATGAGGCGACTTCCTCTATTGATACACGGACAGAAATTTTAGTACAGGAAGCATTTGCCAAATTGATGGAAGGACGGACCAGTTTTATTATTGCTCATCGCCTATCAACCATTCAATCAGCTGACTTGATTTTGGTCATGGTGGATGGAAAAATTGTTGAACAAGGGAATCATGAAGCGTTGATGGCTGAACAAGGCGTTTATTATCAAATGCAAACAAGTCAGCAGACAGAGGAGGATGAAAGTGTTAGATAAATTAAACTTACAACCGATTACGGTTTTAGATGACTATCAAGCTACAATGCTCAATGAGAAAGAGGTGCTACTGACTACAAAGGTGACGGAAAAATCTCTCAATCCATACGGTATGGCACATGGAGGCTTTCTTTTCACATTGGCAGATTCAGTTGCAGGTCTGACAACGGTAGCAAGGGGTTCTTATTCTGTCACCCTACAGTCCAATATCCATTATATGAAGGCAGCTAAACTTGGTGATACCTTATCAGTAATAGGCTCTTGCACACATGATGGAAGTAGAACAAAGGTCGTCGAAGTTAAGATAGAAAATCAAGATAAACAGCTACTTGCTTCAGCAAGTTTTACCATGTTTGTAACAGGAAAAGTAGAATAAAACTCTTCGAACATCAAAAACAGACAGTCTTGGCTAGATTGAGAGAAACAAATTCGTTCGCTCTATTTCCGATCTCCCAAGTTTCCCCAAACCTTTGTAGAAATGAACTTCGTTCGCTCTATTTCCAATCTCCCAAGTTTCCCCAAACCTTTGTAGAAACGAACTTCATTCGCTCTATTTCCAATCTCCCAAGTTTCCCCAAACCTTTGTAGAAACGAACTTCGTTCGCTCTATTTCCAATCTCCCAAGTTTCCCCAAACCTTTGTAGAAACGAACTTCGTTCGCTCTATTTCCAAGCTCCAAAGTTTCCCCAAACCTTTGGAGCTAGTTTGATTTTGATTATAAACGATATAAGGGAGTTGGCAAAAGCTGGCTCCCTTTCTTTGTGTTATACTAGATGTATGTTAAATTTGAAAGAATATGGAATCGAAATGTGGCCGGAGGAAAAGATTCAAGCTTTTCGCAAGGTACTCTTAGACTGGTATGATGCTAATAAACGTGATTTGCCTTGGAGACGGACCAAGGATCCGTATGCTATATGGGTTTCTGAAATCATGCTTCAACAGACAAGAGTAGACACGGTCATTCCTTATTATGAACGTTTTCTCCATCACTTGCCTACGATTAGTGATTTAGCACAAGCACCAGAGGAGGTCATTCTCAAACTCTGGGAAGGATTGGGCTATTATTCGCGCGTGCGGAATATGCAAAAGGCAGCTCAGCAAATGGTAGAAGATTTTGATGGGCAATTTCCGACCACGCATGCAGCCATTTCAAGCCTAAAGGGCATTGGTCCTTATACTGCTGGAGCAATTTCCAGTATTGCTTTTAATTTGCCAGAACCAGCGGTAGATGGCAATGTGATGCGGGTTCTCAGCCGCTTGTTTGAGGTTGATTATGACATTGGTCTTCCTGCCAATCGCAAGATTTTCCAAGCGATGATGGAGCTATTGATTGATCCAGAGCGACCGGGCGATTTCAACCAAGCCCTGATGGATCTGGGGTCGGATATTGAATCGCCAGTTAATCCACGTCCCCAGGACAGCCCAGTCAAAGCCTTTAGCGCAGCCTACTTAAACGGTACAATGGATAAGTATCCAATCAAAGCACCAAAGAAAAAGCCGATTCCCGTGGCCTACCAGGGATTTCTCATCAGAAATAAAGACAATCAATTTTTATTGGAAAAAAATAATGAAGCAGGTCTTCTATCAGGTTTCTGGTCTTTTCCGCTTTTGGAAAAAGGAGCAATCGTTGAAAAACAAGTCTCTCTCTTTGAAGTTGCAGAAGAAGTTGTTCAGCCAGATATTCGGCAGAGCTTTACGGAACTTTATGGTCTGACTGTTGATTGGCAAGAGCAAGAATTTGGCATCGTCCAGCACATTTTTAGTCACCGCAAATGGCAGATAGAAATGGTGGAAGGTGTGGCAGAAACACTTAACCTTCCAGAATCAAAAGAATTGAAATGGGTTTCTGTAGAAGATTTTCCTACCTACCCATTTGCTAAGCCGCAACAAAAGATGTGGGAAAACTTTATCAAGGAAAAAGAAAAGCAAAAAAGTTGACTTTGGAGCACATAATTATTTGAAAGCGTTTTATAATAGTGGTATAATCTAATTGAAAAAAGGAAATAGTTAGTTAAGATGTTGAACGCCATCTGAATTGCTGAAAGGAGTTCTTTAGCGTTCGTAGAAGTGTATATACTATTAGCCATCTTTCTCTAATAAAAAGAGAGGGATGCTAGTAGGGGAAAAGTCCGTTATCCCTGTTTTATATCTATTTGTGATATCCATTGTCAAATGCATAGCATTAACTCATTATTTAGCCTTGCTACCCGGTTCAATCAGAAGTAGGCTAAGATTATTCGTGTCGTAACTACTATGTGTTCAAGATGTTGTAACTTTTGAACATAACCTTAGAAAATCACAAAAACCTCTAGCGATTTTCATCATAATAAGCAATCTCCACACTTTAGACAAATAGTAAGAGGACAATCAAAGACATAAGGGTAGCAGAATAATTATTTAATCATTAACTTGTTGTCAAATAACTATCTGGTAATGGACTTTTCCAATTTGACATATAAAAGGGAGGCTGTCATAGCCTCCCTTTACTGTGCTTTTCAGTTTGTTTTCAGTAAGAAAAAACGCCAGCTATACGAACAGACTTTCCAAAACTAGATGGATGAATGTAGCCAATATAACTAGTGATTAACTAGGCTTAGAAATCAATCTGGACTATAAATATCTACAACTTGACCAATAGGTCGAATATCGTCTTCTGGGCTAAAATAGATATCATCATAGTCAGAATTGAGTGATTGCAAATAGTCACCTTTGAACTTTTTAACAAAATTTTCCCCATTGACTGAAAAAATTCCAATCGTATTTAGAGGAATATGAGGAGTTAGGCGAATGAAGAGATAGTCTCCATCCTCGATATGCGGAGTCATAGAATCTCCCACAACCTGAGCGATTGTATCATAAGATTGGTTATCTGGAATCTCATCGTTATAGAATGATACAAGACTGTTCATGTCTGTATCCTGCCAGTAACCTGTACCGGCAGAAACCTTACCAGGAACAGGTAATTCGATTCGCTCCCGATAGTCATCCAAGTGAAGAATAGAAGCAGAAGGAGTAACTGAGGCAGTTTGCATAGCTGCTAACTGTTCTTGACCAAAAGTTAACCATTGTGCATGGAAATCACCTTTTAATTCATTGTCCAAGGTTTGAACCTCTGGATGAATAGGCTGTTGAAAGAGTTTAAACTGGGAAGGAGTAATCGTTAAAGCAATATCCTGATTAGAATCTAGTTGCTCGATTAGCTCACCAACCGATATAGCCATGCCCTTAGCGACTTTTTCTAGCGTATCCATCGTTGGCAGGAGAGCTTTTTTGGTTTTGGGATGCTGGTTCTTTTCCAACATAGAAATATAACCTTTTGTTAAACCAGATAATTCAGCGAATTTATCCATTGATAATTTATTCTTGCTTCGGTATTCTTTTAAAATATCACCTAAAATCATGGTTGTCTCCTTATTTGTTTAACTAATTATACCATTAAAAAATATTTTTTGCAAATTTTGTTTAACGTGTTTGACAAAAAATCAAAACGGTGTTATGATAATCTCACAAAAAGAAAAATAGGAGTCGCAAATGAAAAGGATGACAGAGATTTCTTGGAATGATATTTATAAAGAGTGGGAAACCTATGCTAATCATTTTGGTTTGACGACTCCGATAAATACTGAAAAATTGCGAGATCAGAAATCGAAGGATTTTGGAAAAGGAAGTCTGATTACGCTGGACTTATTAGCCGATTACGATACTGATTCTGAGAAGACCGCAGCTATTTGGGTAGCTTCGTTTTGTAGAGATTTAATACAAGATTACGCATATTTACTAAATGGTAGAGCCTATCTTACAGTCAATCAGATTTATTTTCAGGCACTCAAACAATTCCAGTCAGAAGCGGTAATATGGTCAAAACCTCTCACACGATTGCAACCGAAGTTATTTGTCTCTTATCGTTTGTTGGAAAATCTTGATTTGAGTCATTATTCTTGTGTAGTTGAGTTAGCAATGTTGCAGGCTAGTATGGTTCGGACACAGATATTAGAAAAGTAATTATAGTAGGAGAATGAAAATGTTTAATTTGTTGAATAAGAAAGCTGAAGTATCGAAAGTTGCAGAATATTGGAATGATACTTTGATAGAAAGGGGAATTTTGAGCGCTGATGAATTGCTTGAAGGAAAATGCTGGAGATGTAAAAGTTCTCATGGTGTAGCTGTGTGTCAGATTGTATCAAGTAAATGGAGCAAGGATACGAGCCTGGCTAATCAGATGGTCCTCTGTCTATCCTGTCAGCATGAAAAACCTAATGTAGCTGATACAGAAATTGTGTGGCAATGGTTAGAAGTTGAGAATAATGAACGTTACTGGACTCTACAAGGTATGGCAGAATATGAGAAAATGTATAAAAAATCAGTACTTCAAGAGTTATGGGATATGGGAATTAGAGATGGTGAAGAAGTCGAGACGCTTGTAAATAAAGTAACTAGCCTTTCTCGTAAGAATGGTATTGTTTTAAATAGAGCAACATTAGCAGGATTATTTCGCTGTGAAATTGAACAAATGCGTCGAAAGGCATTTCTAAATTGGACAGGAATTTTTAAGCTAGTCAGTTAACTGATGCAGCTGTAGGAAAACATCTCATGCTGATTGGAGTAACAGATAAATAAAAAGCGCATCAGCTTAGAATCTTAAAGGAAGAAGTCTAATGATGCGTTTATAGGATTATATTTCAGCTAATAAAAATTGGAGTAACTACTTTTGAATTATAGCTATTAAAATCAGGGAGGTTATTCGATGTTAGAAATAAACCGATTCTCCTTTCTAGAAAATCGGTAACCGCAATGTTGACAACGATAATAAGTCCGATCAGCTTCATAGAGCATTGCAAACATAGCTCCCTCTATGCCATTGATTGCATGACCAATCATACCGGCTTTACGAGAATATCTTTTTTGTGTTGGAATGTAAGTTTGTAGTTTTATTGACTTACATTTTGGACATTTGAGCGCTTGTTTAGTGTCCATATTATTAGGATGGCATCTGCGATAGATGCTATAAGAGATTATTAGTACTATGAGGATAATCGGACCGATATATTCTATTAAGGTATTCATAATCTCATTGTAAATCTTGTCCTTATTTTATTCAAGGAAAATGAATATTATTTTTTCTAAAACAACTGATCCTATGGCTATAGTTGTTAACTATACATATCTCTAATATTTAAGTATTAGTCAAGATGGTAAAAATGAGGTAGAATACAGAAAAAGACCAAAGGAGTACCTTTATGACTAGAGAATTTTCATTTGAAACCCTTCAACTCCATGCTGGACAAGAAGTTGATTCTGCTTCAAAATCACGTGCAGTACCCATCTATCAAACCACTTCCTATGTTTTTGAAGATGCTCAAGAAGCAGAAGATTTATTTGCCTTGCGTAAATCAGGGAATATCTATACTCGTATCACTAATCCGACGGTCTCTACTTTTGAAAATCGTGTAGCAGCTTTAGAAGGTGGTATTGGTGCCTTGGCCACTTCTTCAGGAATGGCAGCCATCACATACACTATTCTAGCATTAGCGCATGCTGGTGATCACATTGTGGCGGCAACGACACTCTATGGTGGGACTTTTAACCTATTCAAAGAAACCCTTCCTCGCTATGGTATTACAACAAGCTTTGTAGATATTGATGATTTTGAAGCAGTAGAAGCTGCGATTAAAGATAATACAAAACTGGTATTTATTGAAACCTTGGGAAATCCTGTTATCAATATTCCTGATCTTGAAAAATTAGCAGAAATTGCACACACCCACCACATCCCGCTTGTTTCAGATAATACCTTCGCAACTCCATATTTGATTAATGTATTTTCTCATGGTGTTGATATTGCCGTCCATTCAGCAACCAAGTTTATCGGTGGTCATGGTACGACCATTGGCGGTGTGATTGTCGATAGCGGCAAGTTTGACTGGGCGGCATCTGGTAAGTTTCCGCAATTTGTTGAAGAAGATCCAAGCTATCATAACATTAGTTATACTCGTGATATTGGTGCAGCTGCATTTATTGTAGCAGTTCGTGTACAATTACTTCGTGATACAGGGGCTGCCCTTTCTCCATTCAACGCCTTCTTGCTTTTGCAAGGGTTAGAAACCTTGTCTCTCCGTGTAGAGCGTCATGTATCTAATGCTGAAAAAATTGTTGACTTTTTACTTAGTCATCCTCAGGTAGAGTCGGTCAATTATCCATCACTTCCAGATAGTCCTTATAAGGCTTTGGCGGATAAGTACCTGCCTAAGGGAGTTGGCTCTATTTTCTCTTTCCAAGTAAAAGGCGGAGCAGAAGAAGTGCGTAAGATTATTGATAGTTTGGAAATCTTTTCCAATTTAGCAAACGTTGCCGATGCTAAATCACTAGTAGTTCATCCAGCTACAACCACGCATGCTCAGTTAGCTCCGGAAGATTTACTTGCTGCTGGGGTCACACCAAATCAAATCCGCCTATCTGTTGGTCTTGAAAATATCAATGATTTGATTGAAGATTTGCAACTTGCTCTTGATAAATTATAGGTTGTGAATCGAATAGCATGGCTTCATTCTTTATGAATAAATAAAAGGAAATTTGGCGTGTGTGCCATTTTCTTTTTTTATATCTGTCCAAGTTCTTCCAGTCCATTCTCGGTTAGTCGATAGATTCTTTGACAAACTTCTTTCAAAAAGCGTCTGTCGTGTGATACGCATACCAAACCACCTGGATAATCGGTAAATAGTTGACGAATATATGGCTGAGAAGTGGGAGAGAAGTTTCGACTGGGTTCATCTAATAAGAAAAAATTGGCTTGTTCAAGAACCATTTTTAACAAGAGTAACTTGGCTTTTTGTCCCCCCGAAAGTTCACAGATCTTGTGATGAACTTCTTGTCGTGTAAACTGCAGACTGGCTAGATGCGTTAAGATAAGTCGTTCCTGCTCACGATTGCCATTTTCTAATAAAAAATCAAGTGGAGTTTTAGACTCATCAAGGACTTCTGTATAGTGCTGGGGCATGTAGCCCAAGTTTATATCTGCTCGTTGCCTGAGTTTCTGATAGATGATCTTTAGAAAGCTGGATTTACCTATTCCATTTTGTCCAATGATGCCAATTTTCTCTTGTCCATTTAAGTTGAAATGGATATTTTGAACAAATTGTCGCCCTCCAATGTTCAATTGGAAGTTTTCTAAGTGAAGCACTTGTTTTCTAGCTGGTAGTGGTGAAATGTCTGAGAAGAAGAGGGAAATGGCATCTTCATGAAAAGGAACTTGTGTAAGATTTTCCTTCATTCTTTCATAGCGTTTTTCACGTGATAAGACATTCTTCATTTTCTTGGCTATGAGCCGTCCTAGTGTGGCATCATGGGTGTTGAGCAAGGTATGACGAACCTGTGATTTTTGACGTAGGTGCTTGTTCATGGCTTTGTCAAATTCTTTTTGGTCATTCCGAGCTTGCTGGACCTGCTTCTGATAGGCTTGTTGGCGTCTCAATGTGTAATCCTGGTAATCTAGTTCTTCAACCTTGGTCTGTGCAAGTGTTTTCTTCTTAACAGATCCCAGGTGAATGATTTTTGTAGCTGTTTTACTGAGGAAATCTTCATCGTGGGAAACAAATAGAATGGTTTTAGGGCTCGTGATGATATAGTTTTCAAGCCAAAGTAAGGTATCTAAATCCAAGTCATTGGACGGCTCATCCAGAAAAATAATATCAGATGGAGTTGCTAGAGATTTGATTAACTGAATTTTTAATTTTTCGCCACCTGACAGGCTTCCAATCAATTGTTGACTGGCAAATCGCTCGCTGTTAAACTGGAGCTGCTCAGCATAGAGGTAGAGTAGGCGATAGTCAATGTCACTGTCCATATCTCCGAAGAAGTAGTCGTTCAAGGTTAGCTCTGCCATTTCCAATGGAAGACTTTGGGGAATGTAGACTGGCGAGTGAAAATATCGATGAATGCTGCCTGATATGAGTAGGTAGTCGGCGACAAGAGTTGAATCCATCAAGGTGAGTAATAGACTGGATTTTCCATTTCCTTCTTCGCCGATGATGGCTATTTTATCGCCAGGGTTGACAATGAGGTTTAGATCATGAACCAGATTTCTCAAATCTTTTTGATGGTCGAGGATTAGGTGTTGAGTGGCTAGTAGCATAAGGCCTCCTTTACAAGAAAAAACACACTACCTATTTAGTAGTGTGTCGAAATCTGCTCAAAAAGACCCTATTCAAGGAATAGAGGGAACAGAAAAATGGACGCAAGAAAACTACTAAATAAGTATAGAACTTAAATTGAGTTTACTTGTTATTGTCCATTTCTCCTTACCTCGCAATGCTTTATTTGTTTCAGTATAGCATTTTGATAGAAGCTTGTCAATCAGTGTGCTATAATATTCATAGATTTCGATAGAGATATATGTTAAAATGAATGTAATGTAAATGAGAGAGGATCTGAAATGGCAATCACGGGAATTGAGCAAGCAGATATTTTAAAAATAGACAAACAGGTTCGTCTACGTCGGTATGATGGCCAGCATGATTTTGCTTTTGAATGGCACCAAGATTTAGAATTGGTTTGGCTGATTGATGGTGATCAAGAACGTTATAGTCTTGACTTGCTCAATCGTATGTATGATTATTTGTCTAAAAATGGCGAATGTTACTTTATTGAAATTTTTGAAGACGATCAGTTTGTCCCAATTGGTGATGTGACGCTGTTTGCAGATGATTTTGCCATTGCCATTGGAGATAGGCGGTATTGGAAAAAGGGAATCGGGACTAAGGTGTTACATCGAATGATCGAGCGTGCAAGGGATGTGGGTCTTGAGGAAATACTTGTCGAAGAAATTTATGACTGGAATACGGGCTCCCGTAAACTATTTGAGAAATGTGGCTTTGAAGCTGTTGAAAAGACAAAGAAAGGTTGGTCCTATAAGATGATATTGTAAATTAATTTGGAGATACCAAAAAAACCTTGACGCAAGTCAAGGCTTTTTGTATTTTTAGACGTTCAAAACCTTATCTAGGAAGTCTTTGAGACGTGGATGTTGTGGATTGTCGAAGATTTGCTCAGGTGTACCATCTTCAAGGAATTCTCCGCCATCAGTGAAGATAACGCGGTTAGCAACCTTGCGGGCAAAGCCCATCTCGTGTGTGACGATCAACATGGTCATACCTTGCTCAGCCAAGTCTTTCATAACGTTGAGTACATCGCCGACCATTTCAGGGTCAAGGGCAGAAGTTGGTTCGTCAAAGAGCATGATGTCTGGGTTCATAGCGAGGGCACGAGCGATGGCAACACGTTGCTTCTGACCACCTGAAAGGCTGTCTGGCATAGCGTCTCGTTTGTCTGCCAATCCAACTTTTTCCAATAATTCCATGCCGACTTTTTCAGCTTCAGACTTGTCCATCAATTTGTGTTCGATTGGCGCAAATGTGATATTGTCAAGTACAGACATATGAGGGAAGAGGTTGAAGTGTTGGAATACCATTCCGACATTTGAACGGAAGGCATCAACATCTGTCTTAGGATCGGTTAAGTCATATCCATCGACTGTTACTTGACCACTTGTAATGGTTTCAAGTAAGTTCATTGTACGAAGGAAGGTCGATTTACCTGAACCAGAAGGACCGATGATACAAACAACATCGCCTTCATAGAACTTAGCAGTAATACCTTTGAGGACCTCGTTTTTACCATAAGACTTGTGTAAGTCATGGACGTTGATTTTTAATTGAGCCATTATTTGCCTCCTTTTTCGAGTTTGCGTGCTAAGCGAGTCAAAAGTGTGATAACTACCAAGTAAATGATGGCAAGAATTGCATACATACGGAAGGATTGGTAGTTACGTGCAATAATGATTTTACCTGCTTGGAAGAGTTCGACCAAACCAATCGCAGAAATGATAGTGGTATCTTTCAGAGTAATAACAAACTGGTTGATAAAGTTAGGCAACATAATTTTACCAGCTTGAGGTAGGATAATCTTACGCATGGTTGTTCCGTAGGAAATACCTAAACTGCGAGATGCTTCCATCTGACCAGCTGGAACTGCCTGAATACCGCCACGAACAATCTCGGCAATATAGGCACCAGAGTTGAGGGATAGGGCAATGGTACCAGCGACAAAGTCATTGATTGGAGATTGTTGACCAGTAATTGATTCAATCAAGTTTGGAATTCCCCAGAAAATAAATGCAGCGACAATCATGAGCGGAATACCACGAACAACATCTACAAAAACAGATGAAGTAACACGGAGTGCTTTAACTGGGCTGACAGCAAACATACCGAAGATAATACCGATCACAATTGCAATAGCAAATGATAGAAGGGCAAGTCCAATTGTGATACCAAGACCTGAGAGCAATTGACCGTAGTTGTTTTTCAAAAGACCAACAATCGTTGTCTCATCAACAGTTGAAGTTGTTGTGCTTGCTTCTTCAGTTGAGTTGAAATACTTATTAAGGATTTCATCATACTTGCCTGATTCAACTAGGGCAGCTAAGCCGTTGTTAAACATTTCAATCAATTCTGGGTTGGCCCCTTTTTTAACAGCAAATCCGTACTCACCTGATTTTTCGCCAGGAATTGGTGTTGCAAAGTTGCGACCTTGTTGGATGGCATATAGAAGAACCGCTTCGTCATCCATAAGAGCATCAATAGAACCAGAGTTTAAACTGTCATACATACTTGAAGCTTCGTCGAAGGCTTTTAGGGTGTAACCATATTTTGCCTTGTTTTCTTCTAAGAAACTATATGAAGCAGTACCATTTTTAGCCCCAACAGTTTTCCCTTTTAAGTCCTCGTAAGAAGCGATGTCACTACCATTTTTAACAGCTAATAGGATGTTTGAAGTATAGTAGGCGTTTGAGAAGTCAAATATTTCCTTACGAGCATCTGTGATAGACATACCGGCAATAACTGCATCAGCTTGTCCAGCTTGAACAGCATTTAGTGCAGCGTCGAAACCAGGGTTTTGAATGGTAATAGTAAATCCTTGTTGTTCAGCGATTGCCTTGATTAATTCCATGTCAATCCCGACATAGTTACCTGATTCATCTTGGTATTCAAATGGAGCAAAAGAAGAATCTGCCACAATTGTGTAGCTTGATTTGACAGGTGTTGCTTTAGCTGATGCGTTTCCTGTTAAGCTTAAACGAGATGAGTAATCTGTACTTTCGGCAGAAGTGGTAGAAGCTCCTAACCATTTGTTCATGATTGTTTCGTAGGTGCCATCTTTCTTCATCTCAGCTAAAGCCTTGTTAAAGTCTTCAACAAGATATTCATATTGGCTACCTTTTTTTACAGAGAAACCAAATGAACCGATTGCTTCGCCTTCGATGTCAATGCTTAGGTCTTGACCTTGTTGGATAGCGTATTGAATAACCGCTTCGTCGTCCATGACTGCATCAACAGCACCAGCAGAAAGGCTATTATACATCAAATCGCCAGTATCAAAAGTTTTTACGTTGTATCCGTACTTGTCTTTGTTTTCATCTAGGAAGTTTTGGGCTGCGGTACCGTTTTTGACACCGACAGTCTTGCCTTTAAGGTCCTTATATGAAGAGATGGTATTTGCTTTTGTGGTAGCGATAACGATTTTGGTGTCGAAGTAAGGGTCTGAGAAAGTAAATACTTTCTTACGCGCTTCGGTGATAGTTGTACCTGCCATTAGGGCGTCCGCAGATCCAGCCTGTACAGCGTTTACAGCTGCATCAAATCCTGGGAAGCTTTGATTCATGGTCCAACCTGAGCGCTTGGCTACTTCGTTGATGATGTCAACATCTAATCCTTTATAAATTTGATCTGAGTCTTTAAACTCGAATGGGGCGTAAGCATTGTCAAATACGATATCAATAGTATCGTCAGCTTTAACGCCAGTAAAAATAAAGAATACTGGCAGAATGCTTGCCAATAACATGAGTAATTTTTTCTTCATTTCCATACTCCTTCTATTATAAAATAACTGTCCTAGTATATCATATTCTGAAAATTAATGCAAAATCGAGGTTTTTATAATGTTAGAATTTCTGACATACAAAGTCATTAAAATGTGAGAAAATTTAATATTTTGGACATAGTTGTGAATGGTTTAGAATATTTCTCCATTAGTCGAACTTATGATAAAATAGGAGTATGATCAATCGAAATACTGAAAACCAATTTAAACTTGTATCTAAATACTCACCGTCTGGTGACCAGCCCCAAGCCATTGAAACCTTGGTTGATAACATCGAGGGGGGCGAAAAAGCCCAGATTCTCATGGGGGCGACGGGTACTGGTAAGACATACACCATGAGCCAGGTCATTGCCCGTGTCAATAAGCCCACTCTGGTTATCGCCCACAACAAGACCCTAGCTGGTCAGCTCTACAGTGAGTTCAAGGAGTTCTTCCCAGAAAATGCGGTCGAATACTTCGTGTCTTACTATGATTACTACCAGCCAGAAGCCTATGTACCGTCTAGCGATACCTATATCGAGAAGGACAGTTCGGTCAATGATGAGATTGACAAACTCCGTCACTCAGCGACCTCAGCTCTTCTCGAACGGAATGATGTCATCGTCGTTGCCTCCGTTTCCTGTATCTACGGTTTGGGATCGCCAAAGGAATATTCAGATAGCGTGGTCAGCCTGCGCCCAGGTCAGGAGATTTCCCGTGACCAGTTGCTTAATTCTCTGGTCGATATTCAGTTTGAGCGCAACGACATCGACTTCCAACGGGGACGTTTCCGTGTGCGTGGCGATGTGGTGGAGATTTTCCCAGCTTCTCGTGATGAACACGCCTTCCGTGTGGAGTTTTTCGGGGATGAAATCGACCGCATTCGTGAGATTGAGAGCCTGACAGGTAAGGTTTGGGGCGATGTGGACCACTTGGCGATTTTCCCTGCCACCCACTTCGTGACCAACGATGACCACATGGAAACGGCTATTGCCAAGATTCAGGCGGAGCTGGAAGAGCAGCTCAAGGTCTTTGAGGCAGAAGGAAAACTTTTAGAAGCTCAGCGATTGAAACAACGAACCGACTACGACATCGAGATGCTTCGGGAAATGGGTTACACCAACGGAGTTGAGAACTATTCACGACACATGGACGGGCGAAGCGAGGGCGAGCCTCCATATACTCTGCTGGACTTTTTCCCTGAAGACTACCTGATTATGATTGACGAGAGCCACATGACCATGGGGCAGATTAAGGGCATGTACAATGGTGACCGCTCACGCAAGGAGATGTTGGTCAACTATGGTTTCCGCCTCCCGAGTGCACTGGATAACCGTCCGCTGCGCAGGGAAGAATTTGAGAGCCATGTCCACCAGATTGTCTATGTATCTGCGACGCCGGGTGACTATGAAATGGAGCAGACCGATACCGTTGTCGAGCAGATTATTCGGCCGACAGGGCTTTTGGATCCAGAAGTGGAAGTCCGTCCAACCATGGGCCAAATGGATGACCTCTTGGGCGAAATCAATGCCCGTGTTGAAAAAGGCGAGCGAACCTTTATCACCACCTTGACTAAGAAAATGGCAGAGGACTTGACCGACTATCTTAAAGAAATGGGCGTCAAGGTCAAGTATATGCACTCGGACATCAAGACCTTGGAGCGTACGGAGATTATCCGCGATTTGCGTCTGGGTGTCTTCGATGTTCTGATAGGGATTAACCTCCTGCGTGAAGGGATTGACGTGCCAGAAGTTAGTCTGGTTGCTATCTTAGACGCAGACAAGGAAGGCTTCCTCCGTAATGAGCGTGGACTTATACAGACAATTGGTCGGGCAGCTCGTAACTCTGAGGGTCATGTGATTATGTATGCGGACAAGGTCACCGAGTCCATGCGCAAGGCTATGGACGAAACAGCCCGCCGCCGTCAAATCCAGATGGCTTATAATGAAGAACATGGTATCATTCCACAGACTATTAAAAAGGAAATCCGTGACCTGATTAGCGTGACTAAGGCTGTCACTCAGGACAAGGAAGAAGTAGTGGACTTCAATGCTCTCAACAAAGACGAACGCAAGGCTATGATCAAGAAACTGGAAGGTCAAATGCAGGAAGCCGCAGAAGTGCTTGACTTTGAACTGGCAGCCCAGATTCGTGATATGGTCATCGAGTTGAAGAATATGTAGTAAGAGTTGCTAAGTTCAGTGATTTAAGTAGGATGAAATTACAAGAGGCGGCAGGTAGAAATTGACCTGCCACCTTTTATAATACTTAAAATTTTTACTTGGGGACTTAGGGACAAAAAATTTGTCCCTGTCCCTATAAAAGGTTATAATGGTTTCTATACTATTTAGGGAATAGGGGGAGTTTTTATGAAAAATATTTTTGGTGAAAAACGACAGCGGTTCGGTTTTCGGAAACTGTCAATTGGACTTGTCTCGGCAGCTGTAGCAAGTTTGTTTTTTGCATCGTCGGTCGCAGCAGCACCGTCAGCTAGTGCTCAGTCTATCAATTATTCCTATGTGACAGAGCAAGAATTGACAGATGCAGAAAAGGAGTTGATTGTTCGTGACTTGCCTGGCTTAGCTCAGGAAACGGATGCAAATTATTACCTGATCTATCGTCCAGCTACTGGCACAGCATCTACTTCATCGACAAGCACGTCTCAAGTTTTGCCAAATACTGGCTCTGTAGAAACCGGACTATTGGTGGCGGGTGGAGTGTCTCTTCTGTTATTGGCTGTTAGATTTGGTAAAAAAGGTAAGAAGGAGTTGGCGGGTGTCATCCTTTTGACAGCTACGGGAGCAAGCTTCTTCGGTCCAACTAGCTCCGCATTGACGAGTCAAATTTTGGCTCAATATAACCATGCTATCGAAATATCTGCCGGACAAGCGTTACCGGCCCCAGCTGAGATTGATGGCTACGTTTATGTAGGATATTTGAAGGATAGCAAAGCTATTGAACAAACTACTTCAGAAGGAATCCGTACAGAAACCATTGTCAACAAGACAGAGGCCATTCCGTTTGAAATTCAAACCGTAGAAAATCCCCAATTATCTGCGGGGACAGAGCGAGTGGTACAGGAAGGACAGGATGGGGAGCGTACTGTAACGATTAAACAAGTCCATTCAAAAGGTCAAATTATTTCGGAAGAAGAGATTTCCTCGACTGTTACAAAAACTGCTGTTCCAAAGATTGTTGAAGTTGGTACAAAACAAGCAACCGATGATATTGTTACAGAAGTACCAGATACAGAACCAAGTTATGAAAACTCGACGAATTCTTTAACAGAAGAAACAGTTACTCATACCGAAGTCTTTGCCTTTGATGTGCAAGAAATCTATGATGTAAACTTGGCAGAAGGTAGTCGTGAAGTTGAACAGAAGGGACAAGATGGTGTTCGGACAATCGAGACTAAGAATTATTATGCCGATGGTGTACTAATTAAATCCGAACAAGTTTCAGATGTAGTGACAAAAGAACCAGTAACAGAAGTTGTAAGAGTAGGCACGAAAACAACAGATGTTATTGGATCTGAAACCGTTGTAACAACAGAAGAGCTTCCGTTTGAAACGACAGTCACAGAAACAGAAGAACTTTATGTTGGAGAAGAAAAATTCATTACTGAAGGTAAGGTTGGTTCTAAGGAAGTTACCACTACTTATCAGACAATCAACGGAGTCCGTCAAGCAAACCCAACAGTGACTGAGAAAGTCCTTGAAGAGCCTACAACGAAAGAGGTTCTCAAAGGAACAAAACCGATAGAGGGTACGGAAACCGAGACTAATCAAGTTGAAATTGCCTTTGAAACAGAGTATGTTGATGACCCGACATTGTTAGAAGGTAAGACCAAAGTTGTAACGGCGGGTGTAAATGGCTCTAAGAAAGTTACAACAACTTACCAGACTATCAAGGGCGTTCGTCAGGAAAATCCTACTGTAACAGAAGAAATCACCAAACAACCTGTTAAGCAAGTCATTGCGCGTGGTACAAAGGTTGAAAAAGTACCACAAGTGATTATCACAGACTTGGTTGAAAATGATGATGCCAAGTCAGCAACAATCAGCTACAAGTTGACAGACGAAACCGCTAACTTCCAACGAGCTGTTGCTCTCCTCTATGACAATACAGGTGCCTTGGTTCAAGAACAGGCCATTACAGATCCAAATGGTCAGTTGACACTTGAAAATCTTGATTTCTACACAGATTACACTGTTAAGACTAAGATTTTCTACACAATGGCAGAGCAGGAACAAAGTTCGGAACAAGAAGCTATTCTTGAAAGCATGCGCAAATTTGATTTGGTCTACAAGAAGATTGAAATCAAGGATATTGATGCGGTGACTGTTTACCGTCGCAAAAATGGTAGCTACATCGGTCAAGAATTCTTGGAAGAACTGCCAACATCCACCGATGAATTGTTTATCAAAGTGACTTCAGACCGCTTCAAGGAAGTATACCTACCTGTGTCAAGCGTTGAAGAAACAACCTTGAATGGCAAGGCAGTCTTCAAACTAGTTTCATCCTTTGACCAGTTGGTAGAGGCTAAGAATAGCCAATACGTTGCAAATCGTGAGTTTTACATTCCGAAGATGGCGACGGATGCCAATACCTATACATCCTTCAAAGCTTTGATTGATGCTATAAAGGCAAATCCAAGTGGTACCTTCAAACTAGGAGCGCATTTGGACGCAAGTGAAGTTCCTGTTGGTGACATTCCTTCTTATGTGAATGGATTTAGCGGTGCCTTGGATGGATTAAATGACGGCTATGCCTTCTCTATCAGCAACTTGAAAGCACCATTGTTCTTTAACTTGAGTGGTAAAGTTCAAAACTTGGATATTAAAAATGCAAGCTTGAATACAACCTCTAAGAACCCACTTGCGACAATTGCTATCAATGCCAATGGAGCAACCATTACAAACGTAGCAGTAGAAGCTAGCCTTAAAGGTCCGCAAAACGTATCAGGGCTGGTTCATTCTGCAACAAACTCTACTATCAAGGATGTATCCTTCAAGGGAAGTATTGAAGTAACTGGAGCCGATGCAAGCCTAACTGGTGGTATCTTGGGTAATGGTACGATGGCAAGTGTTGGAAATGCCAAGGTTGATGCGACCATAACCCTCCTAGGTACAGCAAATCAAGTAGCTGGTGGTATTGTCGGTCGTACCATGCTTGTCTATGATGTACCAGGAAGTGTCTATAATGCATACGCAACTGGTTCCATTGTAACGATGGGAACTGGAGCGATTATCGGCGGAATTGCTGGTGCCAACCAAGTAACAGGTACCTATGCTCCACATAGCGGCAATATCAACAATGTTATCAGCGATATGACTGGTGCGAAAAGCATTATCGGTCAACCAGCAAATCCAACCGGTAAGATTAAGGACGGTTTCACTACAACATCTGATAGCTTGAGTAATGTTACTGTTATCACCGATGAAGAAGCGCAAGCAAAAGTGGAAGCTATGGCTATTCGAGCGACAATCAACGATTCTGTACCGCTCAACTTAAACAACTATTCAGTAGACTACTTGACCTTGGATAAGGCACAGGCTGACCATGAAATTGCCTACTACAACATGGAGAAAATCTTGCCATTCTACAACAAGGAACTTCTTGTCTATTATGGAAACAAGATTGCGACAGACGATAAGCTCAACAAGGTTCGTTTGCTGGATGTTGTACCGATGAAGGACAATGTTGTAGTTGCTGATGTCTACGCTGAGAAGACCAATATCAATAAGATTATGCTTCACTATGCTGATAGCACTGTGGACTACAAGACAGTTTCTTATCTAGAAGACTTCAAGAATAATCATGTGGTTGAGTACACTATTTCAGGTACGGACTTGATTTACACGCCAGAATCATTCTTGAATGACAGAAGTGCCCTTGTCAATGACTTGGTAAGCAGCCTATCTACGGTTGTCCTCGACTCGGATGCTATGAAGGCGGTTATCAATTATCCAACGACTTTGAATGCGGATACTCAGACTGGCACAGCTAAAGACTTCTACTTTGGTGAAAGCTTTGAACAAGTGAAAGCTAACCTAGAGAGCAACGTTCGTAAGATTTTGGTTGCTAGTCTAAATGGTCAAGGTCAGGCTTCTGAAGACTACATCAAAGAGAAAATCACCAATAACAAAGAAGCCTTTGTGCTCGGTTTGACTTACTTGAACCGTTGGTATGACATCAACTTTGGAGAGATGAATACCAAAGATTTGACCATCTTTGAACCTGACTTCTTCGGAAATGATGCAGCATCTGCCCTTGATATGATTCTTGCAATTGGTAATGGTGGCTATGATGTTCTTCGTGCGCACAATAACGTGACCACTTTTGCATCCATCATTGGTAAACAAAATAATCAGACCAAGCTTTTCGATATGCTGGAAGACTATCGTCAGCTCTTCTTACCAGAAATGACCAACAACGAATGGTTCAAACAAACGACTAAAGCCTATGTGGTTGAAGGTAAGTCCTTGATTCCAGAAGTAGCTGCTAAGCAGGAAACGACAGATACTTACAGCAAGTACAATGTCGGTGCCTACAGCAAGATTGTGAATGATACGGTGTCTAACCCAACTTGGAAGTACAACCACATGCTCTTGCCACTCTTGACCCTGCCACAAGAAAATATCTTTATCATCACCAACATGAACACCATCGCGATTGGTTCATATGAGCACTATGTAGATGATTATTCAACAGTGGAAAATCGTGATAAGGTTCGTCAGATGGTTGATTTGGCGGCAGAACGTCAGCGTGATAATGCAGACTTCTGGTATAAGATGATGGACGAAGCCAACCGTGACAAGCTCTTCAGATATGTCCTCAATAACGAAGGTTACGTCATGTACGGTAAAGATGGCATGAAGTCTTATCGCAACTTGACAGCCGATGTTGATGCTATCCAAGATTTCTACGGTCCTATCAACAAGTGGTACCGTGAGCATCCGTCTATTAAGACTGCCTTTGCGGATGGAAGTGAGACCTACTATATCACTTACGATATGCTGACAGATTATGGCACAGCCCTTTATACCCACGAAATGGTCCACAACCAAGATGGCGATATTTATCTGAAAGGCTATGGTCGCCGTATTGGTCAAGGTATGGAAGTTTACGCTCAAGGTCTTCTGCAAAATGTCTTCAATGTCACTGAGATGAACCTTGGATTCAACGCAGTCTATAATAGCGATGATGCCAACCGTGTTCATGTCGGAGATCCAGTTGCACGTTTCAATAGCGAAGCTGATTTCAATGAGTATTACCATAATCAGTTCGATGTGCTTTACTTACTGGATTACCTAGAAGGTACAAACATTTTGGATCAATCGGATGCAGCGAAGAAAGCATGGTTGCGTAAGATTGAAAACTACTATGTCCAGAATAATGGTGTTGATACCCATGCTGGAAACTCTGCGCGTGCATTGACAGATGACGAAGTTGCAAGCTTGAAGTCCTTCAATGATTTGATTGATCAGAGTATTATCGTTCAGCGCCAATATGTCAACAATCCAACTAACACAAGCAAGAAATGGGATAGAAATAGCTATGTCAGCGTTCCAATGTTTGCAGCTAACTTCTCAGCCCTTTCAAACTCAAACGGTTCTCCAGGTGATATCATGTTCCGCCGTATGGCCTTTGAATTGATTGCAGCTAAAGGCTACACAGATGGCTTCGTACCGTATGCTTCTGGCCAGTTGTCTGACCTAGCTATGGAGAAAGGCTCAATCATCTATGATACTTGGAACAAGAAGAATACTGGTTTGATTACAGACAATCTTGTCTTAGACTATGTCTTCCAAGGTCAATATACTTCATGGGCTGATTTCAAGAAAGCCATGTTTACTGAGCGTTTGGAAAAAGCAGTAGCAGGCAAACTCAAGCCGTTTACCATGCAGTATGAACTAGGTGTTGCAAATTCTACCAAGGAAGTAACCATCACAAGCTTTGAACAGTTGCAAAACTTGATGAAAGAAGCCATGGAGGCAGACATCCAAGCAAATAGTTTAAACTTGAACAACAGTCGTGTTCATGCACTCAAAGTGAAAGTTTATCAAGCCCTGATGAACTCTACAAATGATTTCAGAACATCGATTTTTAATTAAATAATCAAAAACAAGTTGGTCTTGTGCCAACTTGTTTTTTAATGTATACTAGAGGAAAAAATTCGGAGGTACATTAGATGATGATTAAACCACTGGAAACGAAAAGTGAAATGCTAGGTAAGGCCTATGTTCATTGGAAATCGTGGCAGGAAGCCTATGGTGACTTGTTACCTCAGGAATTTTTAAAGAATACTTACACCTTAGAACGCTGTCAAGACTGGGCGGTTCGGTATCCTCAGAATATCCTGATAGCTGTGATGGATGATAAGGTGGTTGGCTTTGCCTGTTACGGCTCGTCTAGTCAGGAGGATTTGCAAGGGGCAGGGGAGCTCTACGCCCTCTATGTCTTGGCGGACTATTATGATCAGAAGATAGGCTACCAGCTCATGCAGGCAGCTTTGGAAAAATTGCAGAGCTACGAAACCGTTACTCTCTGGGTATTGGAGGGGAATGCGCGTGCCATTGCCTTCTATGAAAAAGTGGGCTTCCGATTTGATGGTGTCAAAAAAACGGTCAATTTAGGTGCAGAACGTACAGAATATAGAATGGTTTTTAAACAGAAAGAGAGAAAAAATGGCTAGAAAAGAAATGGTCACTTTGACTAACATGTGTCTAATCGAAGATAAGGAAGGGGAGGTCGTTGTACAGATTCGAGATCCCAAGCGTTATCGTTGGTCTGGTGTTGCCTTTCCAGGTGGACATATTGAAGAAGGCGAGAATTTCCATGATTCGGTTGTTCGTGAGGTCTTTGAGGAGACTGGCTTGACGATTGGAAATGCACGATTAGTCGGAATAAAGCATTGGCCGGACAAGGAAGGGCATCGTTACATTGTATTTCTCTATAAGGCAACAGAGTTTACAGGAGCTATCCGATCAACTGAAGAAGGTGAGGTGCGTTGGGTCGAGAAGTCGGACCTGCCTCAGATGGATTTGGCCTATGATTTGCTAGAAATACTGAAAGTCATGGATGAGCCAGATTTGTCTGAGTTCTTTTATACTAGAAAAAATGAAGATGGAGAGTGGGATAAGAATTTTAGGTAGAAGCTAGAAATAGCTTCTTTTTTACGTTATTTGAATAAAAATACAATAAACAAGTTGATAAATGTATAAAATGACATAAATTGTTTTTATCTTTCAAAAAAGGAGAAATAATATGCATTTTACTACAATGAAAGTCCGATGTTTTATATAAAAAACGGTATAAGTATGCACAGGATTATTTTAAAGGAGAATATGATGATGAAAAAATATATTATGACGGGATTGGTTTTGTTGGCAACAGTAGGTCTAAGTGCTTGTAGTGGAAATGCTACTCAAGAAGATACTTCTTTGAAGGATGTTCAGGAAAAGGGAAAACTAATTGTTGCATTGAATCCAGAATTTCCACCATTTGAGTTTAGAACACTGGTTGATGGCAAAGATACAATCGTTGGAGCTGACATTGAGCTTGCAAAAGCCATTGGTCAAGAATTGGGGGTAGAAGTCGAATTTTCAGCGATGAGTTTTGATAATGTTTTGAACAATGTCCAGTCAGGGCAATCGGATATTGCCATTTCAGGAATTTCAGTCACTGAAGAGCGTGCAAAAGTGTATGATTTTTCCATTCCTTACTACACCTCAACCAATAAAGTTATAATAAATAAAGAGGATCTTGCACAATATACATCGCTTGATTCTCTAGCTGAGGTAAATATAGGAGCACAAAAAGGTTCTATTCAAGAACAAATTGTTAAAGAACAGCTTCCGTCTTCCACGGTTATTGCTCTAGCTTCGAACGGCGAGCTGATTAATCAATTAAAATCACAGAAGGTAGAAGCAGTTATTTTTGAAGAGCCGATTGCGAAAGCCTATGTTGCCAAAAATGATGACTTGGTTATTTTGGATACTGAGATAAAAAGTAGCTATTCAGATGCCTATGCTATTGCCTTGCCAAAAGGAAGTACAGCTTTAAAGGAAAAAGTTGACTCTGTCATTACAAAACTAGTGGAATCTGGACAGATGGATCAATTTGTTCAAGAAGCCTATGAATTATCCATTGCTAACAATTAAATTTTATACATTTAAAGTGAATAAAAATAATATTTTCTTGACAAATGTATAAAAATGAATTAAAATGAGAATACATTCTGAAAAACTGCAAGAAAATACAATGAAAATCAATAAGCTTGTGTTTTTTAGAATAAGTATTTTATTAAAATAAAGAGAAGGTATTTAAGAAATATGAAAAAAATCTTGGCATTAGCAGCAACAGTTTTAGCAGGACTGACATTGGCAGCTTGTTCTTCGACGTCATCACAATCCGCATTAGATAAAATTAAAGAAAAAGGTACATTGGTAGTGGCAACTAGTCCAGACTATGCTCCATTCGAGTTTCAGGCACTAGTTGATGGAAAGAATGAAGTTGTTGGTGCAGATATTATGCTGGCTCAAAAAATAGCCGACGAACTTGGGGTTAAGCTTGAAGTTTCAGCAATGAGTTTTGACAATGTATTGTCTAGCGTTCAAAATGGCAAAGCTGATATTGCAATTGCTGGTCTATCTTATTCGGAAGATCGTGCAAAAGTTTTTGATTTCTCTGAAAGTTACTATCAAATTTCTGATGTATTACTTATCAAAAAAGATAGCGCCAATTCACTCACTTCAATTGATGCTATGAGCGGGAAAACTCTCGCGGTACAAAAGGGTTCAACACAAGAATCCTACGCACAGGAAAACATTAGTCAAGCTAACCTAATTTCTTTAACCTTGATGGGTGAAGCTGTAAATGAGCTCAAATCAGGAAAAGTTGATGCTATTTTAATGGATTCTCCAGTTGCTGCTGGTTATGTTTCACAGAATTCAGATTTAGCCGTTGCATCCGTTGAATTTCCAACGATTGATGAGAATTCGAAAGTCATTGCTTTGCCAAAAGGTAGTACAGAACTAAAAACTGCGATAGACAAGGTTATCGCAGAAGTAAAAGCAAGTGGTGAGTTTGATACTTTCCTTGAGAAGGCTGCAACATATACAAGTGTCGAATAAGAGAAATGAACAATCATCGGAAACGATGGTTGTTTTTGCATGCAAAAAAGAATGGAGTAAGTGAGCCACACCCCAAAAGTTAGACAGAAAATTTGGGTCGGTTCAATACTCCATTTTTTACAGATAATTATTTCACACGCTCTAGATAAAAACTGGTCAAACGTGGTACAGTAATTCTGGCTCCATTTTCATCGGGATAGAGGCTAAATGTGTCCATTGGAATAGCATTAGATGAGAAGACAAGTTTATATTCGCTGTCAGCTGGCAAATCTAAGTGTACATCAAATAGTTCTTGATCATTAAAGTTATGAATAGTCAAGATTTCTTGCACATCACTAGTGCGAGAAAAAGCATACAGACTTGCTTCTTCATCTATTTTTACCCAATTAAATCCTTTTTCATAGGCTTGGTAGTCATATTTCCAGAAAGCATCATGTTCTTTATAGAAAGTAGATAGTGTTTTCATCATTTGATAGAAAGAATGGTGGATTGGAAATTGTAGCAGTCCCCAGTCCATTTCTGTATATTCGTGCCATTCACGGATGTGACCCCATTCATTTCCCATGAAGAGTAATTTCTTTCCAGGATGGGCAAAGTAAAAGCTGTAGTAGACTCGAGCCAGATGGAACTTATCTTCGTAGTCGCCATTCATCTTCTCGATAATGGAGTGCTTCCCATGAACAACTTCGTCGTGCGAAAGTGGTAGTAAGAATTGCTCGTTTTGGTTATAGTACATACCAAAAGTGATTTCATTTGAGTGATATTTTCGATAAATAGCAGGGCGTTCCACGAATTTTAGTGTATCATTCATCCAGCCCAGGTCCCATTTCATATCAAATCCAATACCGCCATTTTCTAGAGAATGTGTGACTTTAGGGAAGCTTGAAGAGTCTTCAGCAATCATCAGGACTCCCTTATAGTCGGTATGGACCATGGCATTGACACGTTTGATAAAGTCAATTGCGGCATGATTTATCTTATCCTCATCTGTTTCACCACGCCAATAGAGGAGATAAGATAGTGCATCAACACGGATGCCATCAAAATGGAAATATTCCAACCAGTATTTTAAATTAGAAAGAAGGAAAGAACGAGTCAGTCCTTTTCCAAGGTCAAAATTAGCAGTCCCCCACTGGTGATTTTCACGGTCTTGTTCGTAGGAGTATTCGTATAGCCAACTACCATCAAACTGGTAGAGCCCATGAGCATCTTTACAGAAATGAAGTGGTACCCAGTCAAGAATCACTCCGATTCCTGCTTGGTGACATTGGTCAACTAAATACTTAAGTTCATCTGGCTTGCCATAGCGACTAGTTGGACTGTAGTAGCCTGTTACCTGATAGCCCCAAGACGCATCGAGAGGATGCTCGGTAATTGGCAATAACTCAATATGTGTGTAGTTATTTTCCTTGATATGTTCGATGAGAAGTGGAGTGATTTCCTTATAACTATTGAAAGCTTCTACAGGAGCTCCTCCTTCATTTTTATTAGCAAATTTTTGCTTCCACGAACCTAAGTGCACCTCGTAGATGGATACTGGCTGTTCTTTAAAATCATAGTTAACACGATTATACATCCAGATGTCATCTTTGAATTTATAACGCGAATTGTAGGTTGTAGAGGCAGTGTCTGGACGAACTTGGCTGAAAAATGCATAAGGGTCAGCCTTATATATTTCACGCCCATCGTGTGTGATAATCAGGTATTTATAATCTTCAAGGGATTTTAATCCGTCTACATAAAGTTGAAATACTCCATCAATTTCACGCTCCATAGAGTGACTGCGTTGCCACTCGTTAAAGTTGCCAACTAAGAATACTTCTCTGGCATTTGGGGCATAGACACGAAATTGGGTTCCGATAATTTTGTTTCCTTCTTTTATAATATGAGCACCCATTTTTTCGTAAAGAGTGGTATGCTCACCAGTATTCATATAATATAAATCTAGGTCAGTAAATTCTGTCATAGCAATCTCCATTGCCGAAAAGGAGCGGACTAGGGTCCCACTCCGATTCAGTTTATTTTTTCATCTTATTTCCTAACCACTAATTTCACGGTAGAGCCAGATGTATTTCTCTGCCGAAGCTGTCCAACTAAAATCACGCTTCATAGCTTGTTCAACCATGGCATACCAGTCATCGGGACGGTCATAGTAGGTTTGAAGGGCTAAATCATAGACTTGTCGCATATTGTAAGCGTCACGCCCTCCAAAGCTAAAACCAGTTCCTTCCTTGGTAGACATATTGTATGATGCTACAGTATCAACCAAGCCACCTGTTTCACGCACTAGAGGGAGTGTTCCGTAGTGCATTGAAATCAACTGGCTAATGCCGCATGGTTCAAACATAGAAGGCATGAGGAAGAGATCACTTGCTGCATAAATTTGGTGGGCAAGTGGTTCATTGTAACCACGGTAGAATGCAAATTTATCAGGATAAGCATGTTTAAAGTGATTAAAGGCATTTTCAATGTCTTCCTCACCATTTCCTAAGATAACAAATTGGACATGGGCTTGAAGAAGATGGCCAAGTACCTCGGTCAAGAGGTAGAACCCTTTTTGCCATGTCAAACGAGAGACGATACCTATCAATAGGACATTCTCATCTTGTGGAAGGGCAAATTGTGCTTGCAGGGCCAGTTTATTAGCCTTTTTACTTTCAATCGTTTCAAGACTATAATTTCTCACAAGGTACTGGTCTGTTTGACTATCCCAACTGTCATAGTCGATACCATTGACAATACCAACCAAGTCATATTTGCGCAACTCTAGTACATGTTGCATGTTTTCGCCGAATTCTTCCGTTAGGATTTCGCGAGCATAAGTTTCAGAAACTGTAGTAACCTTGTCAGCGTATAGAATACCAAGCTTCATGAAGCTGATACATTCATCATGAAAACGTGCAATGCCATCCAAATAGTAGCTATAGTCCATGCCAAGCGCTGACCAAAGTGCTTGTTTGTGGAAAATACCTTGAAAAGCCAAGTTATGAATAGTGAATACATGCTTGATATTGCGGAATTCTTCGCGGTAGCTATAGAAAGTACGGCAAAGGAATGGAAGGGCAGCAGTGTGCCAGTCATGTGTGTGCATGACATCCGGGAAGAAATGAAGTGCTTCTAACAGACGACAAGTAGCATGTTGGAAATAGCCAAAACGCATGGCATCCTCGTCGTATCCATATAGTTCATCGCGTTCAAAGAAATCGCGGTGTTCAATAAAATAGAATGTTACTCCATCAACAACCTGACTGTAAACATTTGCCATAGATTGGATGTCGCCAGCCCGCACATCAAAACTTGATACGTAATCGAAATCAGAGTGATTGTTTACTGCAATTTTTTTGTAGAGTGGTAGAACGACTCGGACATCTAAACCTTGTTTCACCAATTCTTTTGGTAAAGAGCCAATAACATCAGCCAATCCGCCAGTCTTGATGAATGGAAGTCCCTCGGATGCTACAAAGAGAACAGATTTTTTTGTCATGTTAGCTCCTAAATGATTTGATGTGGTTTCAAGTATGAAGGCGAAGTTTCGCTTCCCTTGATGTCAATTGGGTGAATAATTTTAGTTGCTTTATCGATAATTGCATTTTCAATATTCGCCCCACTCTTGATTGTCACGCCATTGAGAATGATTGAGTTTTTGATAACAACACCTTCTTCAATGATAACATCGCGGTCAATGACTGAATTTTCGACTTGACCATTGATATTCGCTCCATTTGAAATTAGGCTACGTTTGACCTCTGCCAATGGACCATACAAACATGGTGAGCTATCACTTGTTTGGGTATGGATTGGCCAATCATGTTTGAAGAGGAGTTTGCGGGTATCTTGGTCAATCAATTCAATTTGAGTATTGAAGTAGGAAGCTGTCGTATTGATACATGCGACATAATCACGATGTGCATAGCCCATAATCTTGTACTGGTCAACTGTATCACGTAAAATATCTTTTAACCAGTAGAGAGACGATACTTTGTTAGCACGTTTAATCAAGTCGATAAATGTAGTCCGTTTCATAATGTAGGCTTCAAGGGAAACGGGACGGTTTTTATATTTACCGTGGTTTTCTTCAAAAGCTACGACACGACGGTCTTCACCAAATTTGAGAGTTTGGCAGCCGATGAAATTTTCTTTAGCATCTGAAACGTTTTTATAAAGAACGGTAATATCAGCATCCGTTGCAATATGGTCATCCATGACTTTTGAAAAATCCTGGCTATAGATGAAGTAAGATGGAGCAACTAGCACATAATCTTTTGTAGAATTTTCGATGTAGTGGATGTTTTCTGTGAAGGCATTAATATCGTGACGATAGACACTATTTGGGTCTGTTGCGCTATTGAGCAAGCGAAGGGTACCGCGTTTGCTGTTGATATTATAGTGTTTTCCTGTACCAACGTGCTGAATTGTTGAACGCATTTCGGCAGGCATGTATACTTGGAATTCTGTAATTCCAGAGTTTGACATATTGGATAGAGCAAAGTCAATTAGGCGATAACGACCTAAGAAACCGAAAGCTTGTACGCCACGGTGCTTCATCACGTCACCAAAATGTACGTTGTTTCCTTCAATATTTACAATTCCGAGAGTATTTCTTAGCATAGCAGTCCTTTCTTACTTGGTTACATTCTTGTCGATCAAGAGGATATGGTCGATGTCTCCTGTGAGTTTAACTCCGTCGGCAATTTTAATATTTTCAGCGACGATGACGTAGTCAAGTTCAACACCTTCGCCGATAATAGCACCAGGTAGGATGACAGAATTTTTTACTACGGCATTTTGGTTGACTTGCACATCTGTTGAAATAACAGAATGTTCTACAGTACCATCGATGATTGCCCCTTTATCAATATAGGCAGATTTAACCGTTGCAGTTGCACCGATCACCTGAGCAGGTGAGCCCTTGTCTTCTGAGTAGATTCTCCATGAGCGGTCAGAAAGGTCCAAATCTCCAGCGTGATCAATCAAGTCCATATTGGATTCCCAGAGGCTGTTAACGGTACCTACGTCTTTCCAATAACCACGGAATGGATGGGCAATGAGAGTGCGGCCATCTTCTAAGTATTTCGGAATGATGTCGTGCCCAAAATCGTGAGATGAAGTGTCCAATTTGTCATCTTCTTGAAGGTACTTTTTCAAGGTCTTCCAAGTGAAGATATAGATACCCATTGATGCTAAATTGCTCTTAGGATTTTCTGGTTTTTCTTCAAATTCTTCAATACGGTAATCTTCGTCCGTATTCATGATACCAAAACGTGAAGCTTCTTTGATCGGAACTTCGATAACCGCAATCGTGGCATCTGCTTTTTTCTGAATATGTGTATCAAGGAGTTTGTCGTAGTTCATCTTATAGATGTGGTCACCAGACAAAATCAATACGTACTCTGGATCGTGAAGATCAATAAAATCAATGTTCTGTGTAATAGCGTCGGCTGTACCTTTGTAAAGTCCGAAACCTTCGATTTTTTCACTCGGTGGTAATACAAAGATGCCAGATCCTTGTACATCAAGTCCCCAACGTTGAGACTGTGCAACGTATGAGTTCAAGAGAACAGGCTCATACTGAGTCAAAACTCCGACAATATCAATACCTGAGTTGGCACAGTTACTGAGAGGAAAGTCAATAATGCGGTACTTTCCGCCAAATGCGACCGCTGGTTTGGCGACTTTTTTTGTCAACCCTTCTAGACGTGTTCCACGTCCACCAGCAAGAATCATAGCTAACATTTTATTTTGAGCCATCTAACCACTCCTTAATATATATGATACCCGTGGTGCTAGTTCATTTCAACATACAATAAAAAGCCCAAATGGACTATACTGTAAGTGACGAAACATACAGGAGGTTAGTCCAAATGAGCCACTTACAGTATACCGCTAAATCTCATCATTTGCAATGGAATGTACGCCAATTATCACAAATTTGTCATCACTTCTACCACAACTATTGCCCGGATTCCTTCAAACATCGGCGTAATGTTAGTTTAGCCAAAGTTTCAGATGAATCAATCCTTGTCTTGCTTTTGTTACAAGCAGAACTAGGCATAACATCACAACGCCATTTCTACACCATCTGCCACCTCTTCCCTTGCGGTCAGTTACTAGAAAGAAGTCGTTTCAATCGTCGGTCAAAACAATTGATTTGGCTCGTCCAATTAATCCGAAAAGCTATGAGTGAAATGCTTCCATCTGATAAACTAGCCATTATAGATAGTTTTCCTTTGCCACTTTGCCAACCTGTTCGCAATCACAGAGCAACCATTTTTAATGGATTAGCCGATATTGGCTACAACGCCTCTAAACATCTTTGGTTCTACGGCTTCAAGGTTCATATGCTGGTGACCTTATCTGGTTTTATTCTGAACTATGTTGTCACACCTGCCTCTGTCCATGATATCAAGGTGGTTTATGAGCTATTAGAGGGGTGTAAGCAATCGGTTATCCTAGGTGATTTAGGCTACCTGAGCAGTGAACTCAAGAAGGACTTAGAACAACAAGGTTACCATCTATGGACGCCATTTCGACAAAACATGACAGGGGCTGAAGAACATAACAATTGGAAAGTAATGACCATGAGACGAACTATTGAAACACGTTTTTCTGAACTGTGTCGTCTCTTTGACATCGAACATACATTAACTAGAGGGATAGCCGGACTACAGTTGCAAATTGAACAAATTATTCTAGCTCATAATTTACGCTATTTTGAAATGAACTAGCACCACGGGTATATGATACATGTATTATAGCATAGAGTATAAAAAAATGAAAGCGTTTCCTTAAAGAAAAGTGAATTATTTTCATTTTTCTTTTCAACGTCTTTCATAAATGTATCATAACATATTGTATTTTGTTTGTCTATATAAAGTGGTATTTATTTTTGGTCGAATTTTACCTCTTCAAGTAGGTAATTGATGAATTTTTCTCCCATGTCGGACAGCAATGCCTTTTCGTGTTGAATATAGACCAATTCGATTTCATCATCAAATTCCAGAGGAATTGATACAATATTATCTCCGTTAAGGTTTGAATTGAGGATACCTGTTGCGATTGTATAGCCATCTAGACCGATTAAGAGATTGAAGAGTGTGGCACGGTCAGATACGACAATCGATTTTTTATGGTGTTCCTGGGCTAGAATTTCTTCTGCAAAGTAGAAGGAGTTGTGAATACCTTGCTCATAGCTGAGATAGGGGAAATCTACCAAATCATCGAGAGTGATTGACTTTCTTTGTGCCAAAGGATTGGTTTTGCTGACAAATACATGTGGTTTGGCAGTGAAGAGAGTTGTATAGGATAGTCGATTGTCATCCAACAGTTTCAGCAGAACATCACGGTTGAAATGGTTGAGGAAAAGCACTCCGATTTCTGAGCGAAAATTCTTAACGTCATCAATGATTTCCCAGGTCCGTGTTTCACGTAGGAAGAGTTCATAATCTTCCATTTCAGTTTCTTTCAAAAGTGAGACAAAGGCGTTGACGACAAAGGCATAGTGTTGAGAAGAGACGCTAAATAGTTGGCGTTTTGCATTAGGATTTTTATAGCGATCTTCTAAAAGCTCTGTCTGTTCAACAATTTGACGAGCGTAGGAAAGAAACTCCATGCCATCCTTTGTCAGGGTAATGCCCTTAGAATTACGGAAAAAGATTTTAATTTTCATTTCTTTTTCCAGGTCTCGTACAGCGTTGGAAAGGCTGGGTTGGGTAATGAAGAGTTGTTTGGCAGCCTCATTCATACTGCCTGTTTCTGCAATTTTGATAATATAGTATAATTGTTGGATTCTCATACCTCTATTGTAACATGATTTGACAAATTATTCTAAAAAATGTATAATGCTGAAAATATATCCTTTAACTGAGTCCAGAGAGGCGAAGAAGGGAACGTGATAAATAGGGCAAATACTGCCTTCTTTTCGTGTAACCTTGCTAGCCAGCAAGGTTTTTTCTCTATATCGACTTTCTTGTTTTCTGTGTCATTGTTATATAGAATAGGAGAAAAGATGATTTTAAAAGAACAGATGTTACTGGTGGACCAAGTCCAACTAGCGCCACGAATTTTTGCTATGACCTTGCAGGGTGATATGGTCCAAGATATGAAAATGGGGCAATTTATCCATATTCGTGTGCCGGATGATTCCATGCTCTTGCGGAGACCAATATCTATTTCCGAGATTGATAGGAATAAGTCTCAATGTCGGATTATTTACCGAGTGGAAGGTCAAGGGACGGAAGTCTTTTCGAAAATGACTGTTGGGCAGTATTTGGATGTTATGGGACCGCTTGGGAAAGGGTTTGAAGTAGACTTTCTCAAAGAAGGTGACCGCATTCTCATCATTGGCGGAGGAATTGGTGTTCCTCCCTTGGTGGAAGTGGCGAAACAGGCGGCGAACCGTGGCGCCAAAGTCACGTCAGTCATTGGCTTTGCCACCAGAGAGGCCGTCATTTTGGAAGAGGAACTGGCAAGTTACGGGGTGGTCTATGTTACAACAGATGATGGTTCCTATGGGCGTAAGGGGAATGTCGCAACGGTCGTTGAAGAGCTGACAAACGAGTTTGCAGCCATTTACTCATGTGGGGCGCCAGCTATGATGAACTATGTTGACCAACGCTTTCAGGAACATCCTCATGCCTACATTTCACTGGAGGCTAGGATGGCTTGCGGGATGGGGGCGTGCTATGCCTGTGTTGTCAAACCCAAAGAGGGACAAGAACACGAGAACAAGCGTGTCTGCAAGGAAGGTCCAGTCTTTGCGACTGGTAGTCTGATTTTATAGGAGGTTGATATGACAAAACGATTAGCGATTTCCTTACCAGGCTTGGACTTGAAAAATCCCATCATTCCAGCCTCTGGTTGCTTCGGTTTTGGTCAGGAGTATGCAGATTATTATGACCTTAACCAGCTTGGCTCCATTATGATTAAGGCGACTACTCGTCATCCTCGTTATGGCAATGCGACTCCCCGTGTAGCCGAGACACCAGCAGGTATGCTCAATGCCATTGGACTTCAAAATCCGGGTGTTGAGGCGGTCTTATCCGAAAAATTACCATGGTTAGAGCAACATTTCCCAGATTTGCCCATCATTGCCAATGTGGCTGGTTTTTCCAATGAGGAATATGCCTATGTGTCAGGGAAAATTTCAAAGGCTCCAAACGTAAAAGCTATCGAGCTGAACATTTCCTGTCCCAATGTGGACCACGGAAATAATGGTCTCTTGATTGGACAGGTGCCAGAATTAGCCTATCAAGCAGTAAAAGCAGCAGTCGAAGCCTCATCTGTACCTGTTTACGTTAAGCTGACACCAAGTGTGGCAGACATAACCCTGTTGGCCAAGGCTGCTGAGGATGCTGGAGCGACTGGCTTGACGATGATAAATACCTTGGTTGGTATGCGATTCAATCTCAAAACTCGACAACCAATCTTGGCAAATGGTACAGGAGGAATGTCAGGTCCAGCAGTTTTTCCGGTTGCTCTCAAACTCATTCGTCAGGTTGCTCAGATGACTGATTTACCGATTATTGGTATGGGTGGTGTGGATACGGCGGACAAGGCTATAGAGATGATGGTTGCAGGAGCTTCAGCTGTAGGGGTAGGAACAGCCAACTTTACAGACCCATTTGCTTGTCCAAAGATTATTCAAGACTTGCCAAAACGCATGGAAGTTTATGGTATTGATAGTTTGGAAGGTTTACGCCGAGAAATCAGACATAGCTTGGGTAAGCGTTGACAAAGGTAAAATAAAAGAGTAATATAAAGAAAATATCTCCTTTAACTAAGTCCAGAGAGGCTAGGAAGGTGTCATGTAATATGCTTGAAAGGTGATTTTCAAGCTGAATTCGTGCACATCCCTGACCGATTTGGCAGGGATTTTTGTGTAAATGAAAGGATTTTATGAAAGAAACAAGACCAATTATTGCCCTTGACTTTGCAGGTAAAGAAGAAGTTCAGTCTTTTCTGGAACAGTTCCCACCAGATGAGAAACTCTATGTAAAGGTTGGAATGGAGTTGTATTATGCGGAGGGACCAGGTATTATCAATTATTTGAAAGACTGCGGTCACAGTATTTTTCTGGATTTGAAACTGCATGATATTCCTAATACCGTCGAGTCTGCTATGAAAGTCTTGGCAAAACTCGGTGTGGATATGACCAACGTTCACGCTGCTGGTGGTGTTGAGATGATGCGGGCAGCACGAAGGGGATTGGGTAAGGATGCTGTTTTAATAGCGGTCACTCAGTTGACCTCTACCTCAGAAGAGCAGATGAGGACGGACCAGAATATACAGACTAGTTTGCAGGAAGCAGTTGTTCATTATGCTCAAAGAGCACAAGAAGCTGGTCTTGATGGGGTGGTTTGTTCAGCTCATGAGGTGGCTTTGATTAAAGATGCTACAAGTTCTGATTTTGTGTGCCTGACGCCAGGGATTCGTCCGACTGGCGGTGAAGTAGGCGATCAGAAACGAGTTATGACACCAGCAGATGCTGCTCGAATCGGTAGTGATTACATTGTGGTAGGTCGCCCGATTACAAAATCAGAACATCCTTACCAGACCTATTTGTCTATTAAAGAGGAGTGGAATCGTGGATAAGGTTTATCAGGTTATAATCGATAGACCTATCGGGTATATTGATAAATTTGGCAACCAGTATCCAATCAATTACGGCTATGTTCCAAATCTATTGGCTGGAGATGGTGAAGAGCAAGATGTTTACATCATTTCCAAAGCTGTTCGGCAGCCCTTGACAGCTTTCGAGGGGAAATTGGTCGCGATTATACATCGCAGAGATGATGTCGAGGATAAATGGGTTCTGACAGGTCTTGATGAAAAACTTACCGTGACAGAAATAAAAAAGAAAACCAATTTCATTGAACAGTATTTTGATTCATGGATTGAAATGGTGGACTAGGAGAAGTCTGTAAGAATTCAACAGGGATAAATATAGTTTTTTGTAGGGTTCATAGATTGAACCAATACTTTAGGAGTGACAGGCTATTCGGCGGGATGGTCATGTTGGAATGGTACGCATTTAGAAGGAGGTCTATTATGACACTAGCAACAGAAATCGCATCACACTTATTGGATATTAAGGCAGTTCATCTGCGTCCTGAAAAGCCATTTACATGGGCATCAGGTATCAAATCACCTATCTATACAGATAATCGTATTACACTATCTTATCCTGAAACTCGAAATCTGATTGAAGATGGCTTTGTTCAACGAATTGAAGAGGAATTTCCTGAGGTTGAGGTGATTGCCGGAACTGCCACAGCAGGTATTCCTCATGGTGCTATCATTGCAGATCGGATGAATTTGCCATTTGCTTATATCCGTAGCAAACCAAAAGACCATGGTGCAGGGAATCAATTAGAGGGTCGCATCGTCAAGGGACAAAAAATGGTTGTCGTTGAAGACCTGATTTCTACTGGAGGGTCAGTACTTGATGCCGTAGCAGCAGCTGAGCGTGAAGGCGCTGACGTTATTGGTGTTGTGGCAATCTTTACCTATGAATTGCCAAAGGCAGATCGTAATTTTGATAATGCTGGCGTGAAATTGGTGACGCTTAGCAATTATTCAGAGTTAATCAAGGTCGCAAAAGTACAGGGATATATCAATGCAGATGGTTTGAATCTGCTTAAAAAGTTCCGTCAAAATCAAGAAACTTGGCAGGAAGACTAGATTTAAAACGAGTTCACGCACGATTTCTGGGAACTTATCCTGTAAAATGGTATAATAGTCTCTAACGTATTTTGAGAATACAATAATTGACCGTATGAGGAGAAAAACATGATTTCAGTTATCGTGCCTTGTTTTAATGAAGAAGAGGCAATTCCCTATTTTTACGATGCTATGGAAAAAGTTCGTAAGGAGATGGGGGAACAATTTGAGTATATTTTTGTCAATGATGGTTCAAAGGATAGGACATTAACGGTTTTACGCCAATTGTCTGGTCAAGACCGAGCTGTTCGCTATCTTTCTTTTTCAAGGAATTTCGGGAAAGAAGCTGCTCTTTATGCAGGTCTACAAGCTGCGCAAGGTGAGCTAGTGACTGTTATGGATGTTGATTTGCAAGATCCACCTGAAATGTTGATGGAAATGAAGGCTATGTTGGATGGAAATCCAGATTTAGATTGCGTTGGAACCCGTCGTGTCAGTCGTGATGGTGAACCTCCTATTCGTAGCTTTTTTGCAAAATTATTCTACAAATTGATGAATAAAATCAGCCAGGTCGAGGTAGTAGACGGTGCCCGTGATTTCCGTCTCATGCGTCGTCACATGGTAGATGCCATTCTATCTGTGTCTGAATACAATCGCTTTTCAAAAGGAATTTTTGCTTGGGTAGGATTCGAAACAGAATACTTGCCCTATGAAAATGTTGAGAGGGTCGCTGGCGAAACTAGTTGGTCTTTCTGGAAATTGCTTTCTTATTCTATTGAAGGAATCATCAATTTTTCAGATACACCTTTGAATATTGCCTCCTATACAGGTTTCTTCACCTTCCTATTGTCGCTAGTTCTAATGGTTTTTGTGGTTTTCAAAACCTTGGTGTTCGGAGATCCTACAATTGGCTGGCCGTCGACTATTTGTATCATCCTATTTTTGGGAGGTCTGCAGTTGATGACCATTGGTATTCTCGGTAAATATTTGGCAAAAGTTTTCTTGGAAACGAAGAAACGTCCGATTTATATTGTTAAAGAGAAAAGTTCAAACTAGGAGCAGTTTATGGAATATTCAGCTTGGCACGAATTGATAAAGGCACAGTTGCCAGAGCATTATTTTGGTAAAATCAATCAGTTTTTAGATCATGTTTATGTTGGTGGAACCATTTATCCGCCTCGTGAGAAGGTATTTGCTGCCATTCAAACAACGGATTTGGAAGAGGTTAAAGTAGTTATTTTGGGACAGGATCCCTATCATGGACCTGGTCAGGCACAGGGCTTGTCATTTTCTGTTCCGAACTCGGTACCAGCTCCGCCATCTCTTCAAAACATCTTAAAAGAATTGACGGATGATATTGGCGTCAAGCAAGATCATGATTTGACAGCATGGGCGGAACAAGGTGTGCTTTTGCTCAATGCTTGTTTAACTGTTCCAGCAGGTCAGGCAAATGGACATGCGGGGCAAATCTGGGAGCCTTTTACGGACGCTGTTATTAAGGTGGTCAATAGCTTAGACCAGCCTGTTGTCTATATTCTTTGGGGTGCTTATGCTCGCAAGAAAAAGGCGTTGATAACCAATCCAAAACATCTGGTTATCGAATCTGCTCATCCAAGCCCTCTTTCAGCCTATCGAGGTTTCTTTGGAAGCAAGCCCTTCTCACAAGCAAATGCTTACTTGACTTCACAAGGCAGAACAGGAATTGATTGGCTGCGATAGTAGATGGTAATGGCTTTGGTACTACAAAGGAGAATATGAATGTTATTAGTGAAAAATGGTCGTGTATTGGATCCGCAATCCGGTTTAGACAAGGTTTGCGACATCTTGATGGACGGAAGTAAGATTGTTAAGATTGCGGAGTCGATTTCAGAAGATGTTGAGCAAGAAGTGATTGATGCGACAGGATTAGTCGTTGCTCCTGGTTTGGTCGATGTTCATGTGCATTTTCGGGAGCCAGGTCAGACCCATAAAGAAGATATTCATACAGGAGCTCTTTCTGCAGCAGCGGGTGGTTTTACTTCTGTTGTCATGATGGCTAACACTAATCCGACGATTTCAAATGTTGAAACCTTAAAAGAAGTATTGGATTCCGCTAAAAAAGAAGCTATTCACATTTATAGTGTGGCAACTATTACAGATCATTTCGATGGGCAAAATCTGACCGATTTTCCTGCTTTGCTAGAGGCGGGAGCGGTGGCCTTTTCGGACGACGGTATTCCTTTGACAAATGCTGGCGTGGTTAGAAAAGCTATGAAATTAGCCAAAGAGCAGGGCTGTCTCATCAGTCTGCATGAAGAAGACCCTGACCTGAATGGTGTCTTGGGACTCAACGAACAAGTAGCTGAAAAACATTTTCATATTTGTGGAGCAACTGGTGTAGCAGAATACAGCATGGTTGCTCGCGATGTCATGATTGCCTATGAAACGGGTGCGCGTGTTCATATCCAGCATCTATCCAAAGCCGAGTCGGTCAAGGTGGTTGAATTTGTTCAAGGTCTCGGAGCAAACGTCACGGCAGAAGTAGCACCCCAACATTTTTCACGAACAGAAGAATTACTTCTAACAAAAGGTGCCAATGCTAAAATGAATCCGCCACTACGATTAGAAAGTGATCGCTTGGCTGTGATTGATGGGTTGAAATCTGGTGTTATCTCTGTCATTGCAACGGACCATGCACCTCATCACGCAGATGAGAAAAATGTAGAGGATCTTACGCAAGCTCCTTCAGGAATGACAGGCTTGGAAACCTCGCTTTCACTTGGTTTGACGCATCTGGTGGAAGAAGGGCATCTGACACTCGTGCAATTGTTGGAGAAAATGACTATTAATCCAGCCAAGCTCTATGGTCTTGATGCTGGTTATCTTGCTGAAAATGGCCCAGCTGATCTTGTTATTTTTGACCCAAATGCAAATCGGTTGGTCACAGCGGATTTTGCCTCGAAGTCTGCTAATTCTCCGTTTGTTGGTGATAGTCTGAAAGGACAGGTCCTTTACACCATTGCAAATGGACAAATAGTATTTGGTAAATAGGAAATGAGCGGATTAGATAGCTAATTCGCTTATTTCGAACCTTTTTGACATGTAAGCGATTTTAATGTTTTTGTTTTTTGATAAAAAGTGTATAATAGAGATATGAAAAATGCCGAAGAAAGGTCTATTTATGAAAAAGAAAAAAATCTTGTTGCCTGTAATGTCCACACTCTTGTTGGCGCCATTTGTTTTAGCTCAACAAGTACAAGCTGCTGAGACAACGACTGCAGCTACCACAACCAATCAGCCAGCAACGACTGATGCAACTGCTACGGTACCAGCAACGTCAGTTGAAAACGTAGCAACGGAGGAAACTGTTGTCCCTGCTGCGGAAGAAACGGTAGAGGCAGTTATTATCCACACAAACGACGTTCACGGTCGCATTCTTGAAGAAAAGAATGTCATCGGTGACGCTAAGGCTGCGGCAGTCATTGAAGAAGAACGTGCCAAAGTAGAAAATACAATTGTAGTAGATGCTGGTGATGCCTTCCAAGGACTTCCAATTTCCAACTCTACAAAAGGTGAAGACCGCGCCAATATCATGAACCAAGTCGGCTATGATGCAATGGCTGTTGGCAACCATGAATTTGACTTTGGGATGGATCAAGCAATCAAGTACAAGGAAACCTTGAACTTCCCGCTATTGAGTGCTAACACTTACGTTAATGGCGCTCGTGTTTTTGAAGCTTCAACTATTGTCGATAAAACTCCAACTGTTGTAGGCGATGAATTTGTAGTTATCGGTGTAACAACACCTGAAACTGCTACAAAAACCCATCCTAAAAATGTTGAGGGAGTAACATTTACCGACCCAGTCACAGAAGTCAATAAAGTGATTGACGAAGTGGAAGCGCGTGCTCTAGCAGATAATCGTGTTTACAAGAACTATATCATTCTAGCTCACCTAGGTGTCGATTCTACAACACCTGTTGAATGGAGAGGTTCAACTCTTGCTGAAGCACTTTCTAAAAATAGTAAATTAGCTGGTAAACGTGTTATTGTTATCGATGGTCATTCCCACACGGTAGAAGCGACTACCTATGGAGATAACGTTACTTATAATCAAACAGGCTCTTACTTGAACAATATTGGTAAAGTAACCTTGAAATCCGATAAATTATTGGGTGAAGCTAGTTTGATTTCTGCCGCGGATACTAAAAATGTGACGCCAAATGCTAAAATCGCAGCCTTGGTTGATGAAATTAAAGCAAAATATGAAGCTGAAAATGCTCAAGTAGTTATCGAAAATAACCCAGTGGAATTAAACGGAGACCGCTCAAACGTGCGTGTTCGTGAAACCAACTTGGGGAATGCAGTGACGGATGCGATCTATGCCTATGGTCAAACAGGATTTTCAAACAAAACTAGCCTTGCTGTGACTAACGGTGGTGGTCTACGTGCAACAATTGCTAAAGATCAGCCTGTTACAAAAGGTGATATTATTGCAGTCTTGCCATTTGGTAACATTGTTTCTCAAATCACTGTGACTGGTCAGCAAATTTATGATATGTTTACCAAGTCTTTATCATCTACATTGCAAGTGAATCCAGAAACTGGCGAGATGCTTTTAGATGAAAATGGCATGCCGCTCTTTGAAGCTAGTGGTGGATTCCTACACATTTCAGGAGCAAATGTATTCTACGATCCAACTCTTCCTGTAGAAGAACGTGTTCTTCTTATCGGTATTCTTAATCCAGAGACTGGCGAATATGACGCCTTGGATCTTGAAAAAACGTACTATTTAGCAACAAATGACTTCCTTGCTGCTGGTGGTGATGGCTACACAATGCTTGGAGGAGCACGTGAAGAAGGTCCTTCAATGGACAGCGTCTTTGCTGAATACCTAAAGACAGCTGACTTATCAGCTTATGAGGTTGTCAACCCATATTCACGTATCATTCCTGTAAATTCAAGCATTGATACGGATGAAGATGGCTACCCAGACTTTATCGAAATTTTATTGGATACTAATCCAGAAAATCCAGCCTCAAATCCAGAAACTGTTCCAGCCGAAAATACAGATTCACCATCTAATCAAGCGCAAAATACTTCGGCAACGGACAAGAAGGCCCCAGTTGATTCTCCTAAAGTAGGAGATAAAAAATCAGAAGTAGCAAGTCCAGTAAAAACTACAAAAGCAGGAGTCTTGCCAAATACTGGTGATCAGATGAATCTGACGCTCAGCCTGTTTGGTTTAGGTTTAGGTCTTGCAGGACTGGCCATGGCAGTAGGTCGCAGAAAAGAAAATTAATCAATCATCTGAAAACAGGGTCTTCGGACTCTGTTTTTGACTGGAGGAAACATGCAAACTGTATTTCAATATCAAAAAGAGGGGGATCGTGAGCAGATTAGTTCTTACGTTCTGCTTAGCAACTCCCCACGTCGTAAACAATTATTGGGATTTTTACAACCACAAATCGCATCAGTTGAAGTGGATGAGCGTAGTATCGAAGAACATTTTATGAAACAATTCGTTACAGATGATTTTCTCACTCGAGCTGCAAAAACTTGTTGTGAAATTTCCAAAGCAAAATCGGACATGGATTTGGTAACTGGTCATCTCTACATTTCTGCGGATACAATCGTCGTGTCAGATGGGCAAATTTTTAACAAACCTCAAGATTTGACAGAAGCTGAAACCATGTTACGTTCCTATTTTGGAAAGAGTCATCACGTTGTTACATCTGTCTGCCTACGGACAAGACACTCACTGGATGTTTTTTATACGGTTGCACAGATTGATTTTGTCGACTATTATCCAGCTCTTGAAGAGGTTATTCAATCATATATCCGTGAAAAGCAGCCACTGGATAAGGCCGGTGCCTACGGTATTCAGGAGCTGGATCCACGCTTTGTGGCGGGCATTTCAGGGGATATTCACACCATTATTGGTCTACCTGTAGCCGAAGTTTCCCGCAGGATTTTTTCTGAAGAAGGTTTTGAAAAATAGCAGAGCTTAATAGCTAGTTTGTGGTATAATAATGGTCGAAAAGGAGAGTTTATGACCGTCGACATTGAAAGATACAAGCAATTGGCCCAGCAGAAGCAAGGAGAACATCGAAAATTTCTAGCAAATTTGAAGAAAAAAGCACCTAAAAATTTGGATAGAATTGTTCAAGATATTCATGCCGAAGTATTTTCTGAAATCGACTGTACAGAGTGTGCCAACTGTTGTAAAACGTTGGGACCACTCTTTACAGAAGCAGATATTACCCGAATTGCCAAGCATTTGCGCATGAAACTTCCAGTTTTTGAGGATATGTATTTGCGTGTGGATGAGGACGGAGATAAGGTATTTCAATCCATGCCCTGTCCCTTCCTTGGAGGCGATAATCTATGTAGTATCTATGATGCTCGTCCCAAAGCCTGTCGAGAATTTCCGCATACTGACCGCAAGAAGATTTATCAAATCAACAATTTAACAATAAAAAATACTCTGATTTGTCCCGCAGCCTATCTCTTTGTCGAAAAGTTACGGGAGAGAATTTAAGAGGAACAAGTAAGACAAAATATTGATTTTCTGCTATAATAATAAAAAAACAAGCCGTTTTTACGGCTTTTTTCAATGAATCATATTTAGGAGGACCCCATGGCAATTATTCAATGGTTTCCGGGCCACATGTCAAAAGCTCGCAGGCAGGTGCAGGAGAACATCAAGCACGTTGATTTCGTGACCATTTTGGTCGATGCTCGCCTGCCCCTATCTAGCCAAAATCCTATGCTGACCAAGATTGTCGGTGACAAGCCCAAGCTTATGATTTTAAATAAGGTTGATTTGGCAGACCCTGTTCGTACAAAAGAATGGCAGAGCTACTTTGAAGGTCAGGGAATTCGCACCCTTGCCATCAACTCAAAGGAGCAAGCGACGGTGAAAAAGGTGACCGACGCAGCCAAGAGCCTCATGAAAGAGAAGATTGAACGCCTCCGCGAGAGAGGTATTCAAAAAGAAACCTTGCGGACTATGATTATCGGTATTCCAAACGCTGGAAAATCCACTCTCATGAATCGTCTGGCTGGAAAGAAAATTGCCGTTGTTGGCAACAAACCAGGTGTGACGAAGGGCCAACAGTGGCTCAAGTCCAATAAAGACCTTGAAATCCTTGATACACCAGGTATTCTCTGGCCTAAATTTGAGGACCAGGAAGTTGGACTTAAGTTGGCTCTGACTGGGGCAATCAAGGACCAGCTTTTGCCTATGGATGAAGTGACCATTTTTGGCTTGGACTATTTCAAGGCCAACTATCCAGAACGTCTACAAGAGCGGTTCAAGGGCATGGATTTGGAGCAGGAAACGCCTGAACTCATCATGGACTGGACCAAGAAATTGGGCTTTCGTGATGATTATGACCGTTTTTACAACCTCTTTGTCAAGGACGTTCGGGACGGTCGCTTGGGTACTTATACATTAGACAGGGTGAGTGACTTAGATGGCAACGATTAAGGAAGTGACTACTCTGCTAGCTCAGGTGGACAGTCTGGACAGTCCTGTCTGGGCGGAACTATCTCAGGATGAGCGAGCAGGGGTCCAGGCTGCCATCAAGAAACGCCGTAAGGAGCTGGATAAAGAAGTAGCAGAAGATGCCCGCTTAGAAGCTATGCTATTTTACGAAAAAAACCTTTATGAAAATGGGGTGGAGTTCATCGCTGGTATCGACGAAGTCGGCCGGGGGCCTCTAGCAGGTCCTGTGGTGGCTGCGGCGGTCATCTTGCCCAAAGGGTGCAAAATCCGCTACCTCAACGACTCCAAGAAAATTCCTAAGTCCAAGCATGAAGCAATCTACCAAGAAGTCATGGAGCGAGCGGTGGCAGTCGGTGTGGGAATAAAAGATGCAGCTGTCATCGATCAGGTCAATATCTACGAGGCGACCAAGTTAGCCATGTTGGAGGCTTTGGGGAAATTAAGCCAGAAACCTGACCACTTGCTCATAGACGCCATGAAGTTGGATACGCCCATACCACAAACTTCCATCATCAAGGGAGATGCCAATAGCCTATCTATCGCAGCTGCCTCTATCGTGGCCAAGGTGACGCGGGATAAGATGATGGCGGACTATGACAAGGAGTTCTCAGGCTACGGCTTCGCCAAGAATGCTGGTTATGGAACGGCAGAGCATTTGGAAGGCTTGAACAAGTTAGGCATCACGCCCATTCACCGTAAGACCTTTGAGCCCATTAAGTCTATGGTAGCAGGGGGAAACTAGTCTTGACAGTCTTTTTCTGGTTATTTTTAGCGGCTATCGGTCTGTTTGCTCTTGTCTATTTCTGGGAGCGGCGGTCGATTTTTATCTCACTGTTTGCTTTGAACATCCTGGTCTGGGCCTTGGCATGGATCATCTCAACAGGCATTCTCGAAAACAATGAAATCTTGCGCTTGCTGGCTATAGCAGTGGCTATGGTGCTCTTTTTTGCCTTGTTAAGTGGTCCATTTGTCTTGCTTTTCACACTTTATCTAAATGGTTTTCAGATTTTGAAGAGAGAAGGGGTTCGCTTCCATAATTTCCTATCCATGGGACTGGCGGTAGCCTTGACTTTTTATCTCTTCATCGCTCCCTTTGTGGTTCAATCTCTGTCTGGTATTAGTTTGTTAAACATGGTGTTTGTCTATGTTGGATTTTTAGTGTCTTATGCCATTATCATCAGCATGCTCTATACCACGTCTAGCTTTGTCAATTTGGTCAATCTTTTCCCAGGCAAGCTTGATTATGTAGTGGTCTTAGGTGCTGGCTTGATTGGTGACAAGGTAACGCCACTTTTGGCTTCGCGGATTGAAAAAGGCATAGCGATCTACCAGAAACATCCTGGCAGTAAGCTCATCATGTCAGGCGGACAGGGTCCTGATGAACTCATAGCTGAAGGACAGGCAATGGCAAATTATGTCTTGGAGAAAGGAGTGCCTGCTGAAGACATTCTCATCGAAAACCAATCAACCAACACAGAAGAAAATTTGAAATTTTCCTATGCCCTGATGAAACCTGGCAGTCGATTTGCACTTGTAACCAATTACTATCACGTTTTCAGAGCTCTGCTATTGGCACGACAATTGAAAATCAAATGTATCGGCTACGGCGCAAAAACCAAATTTTACTTTAGCCTCAATGCCTTTATTCGGGAATTTGTAGGTTATGTAGTCATGAGCCGAAAGACGCATTTGGTCTTTTTGAGCATCGTGTCAGCCCTTTACCTGATCGGAGTGATCATCAGTTTAATGCATTAAAAACAGCCTCTAGGTGACTAGAAGCTGTTTTCTTATAACATAAAGTAGACAATGGCGATATACTGAAGTGCCGAAGCCAGTAGGATAAAGAGATGCCAAATCATGTGGAAATAGGGCTTTTTCTTGGCGTAGAAGAGGGCTCCAATAGTATAAGATAATCCACCAGCCAGCATGAGAATGCCAAATGCCATTCCAGTCTTTTGCAAAATGGCTGGCAAGATAAAGACAACCAACCAACCCATGAAAAGATAGAGGAAGAGGCTGAATTTTTCATTTATTTTTTTAGCAAAAATTTTATAGAGTATACCAAAAATAGTCAATCCCCATTGCAAACCTACAATCAGATAACCTAGCCAACCACCGACCAAGGAAAGGGCAACAGGTGTGTAGCTTCCAGCGATAGCAATGTAAATCATGCTATGGTCAATAATCCTCAGGATGTATTTGTGAGTAGAAGCATAGGGCATGGAGTGGTAGATGGAAGAGGATAGGAACATGAGGAAAAGGCTGATGACAAAGATGGACATACCAATCACAGCGGTCAGGTTATAATCTTGATAGGAATGAATAGCAGTAACGGGGAGCAAGACCAACATAAGCAGGGCTCCGACTGCATGTGTGACACTGTTAGCAACCTCCTCTCCAAAGGATAGTTGCAGGCTCAATTTCAAACTAGGATTCATGGTGACTCCTTTCTAACTCCATAGTGAGTTGACGGGTTTTGTAATATAGTTTAACAGACTGACAGGCATAACGAATGATTTCAGGCGTTTCGTCGCTCTCCTCATTTCGCATGCAGTCAACAAAATGATTGTATAAGGTTTCTGAATTGCTAGACTGGAGAAGAAGATTTAAGGTCTGACTGATTTCTTGAATCGAAAAGACATTTTTTAAGATAGTCAAGGCAATCAAGCGGGCAACTTGCTGTTTCTGGTATTTTTTCTTTACCGGTTTTTCAAGTTGCTTGTGCTTGACATAATTGTTAATCATAGCAGCAGTCAATACTCTTCGAAAATCAATATTATCCGTTGTCACCTTGCCTTGATGAACCCCAGTTCTATCATCAGCTTCGTTTCCTAGGCTACTGTTGATTTTCATTGAGTATAAACTATTCTGTTCAAGGCTTTCCTGAGAATTGACTACTTGATTAACATACAGCAGAACTTGGTCCAAATACAAATCTAAATCAGGTAATTCATGCCAGTAGGGGATGGTCTGTTTCATGATTATCTACTCTCTTTTATCTAGTAATGATAACTAGATTGTACGATATACAATATTTAATGTCAAGAAAAAACCTTCTGGACCCAAAATCACAGAAGGTTAGTTGCTTATGGTTGGATAATATTTTCAGGCAATGTCATCTTATAAAGTGAATAGGCTCCATCTAGGTTTTTAACTATAAAACCATTTTCTTTTAAGATACGTTCGGCAATATAAGAACGCAGTCCACTATGGCAGCTGACAATGTATTCTTTTGAAGCATCCAGTTCTCCAATTCGCTCACGGAGTTGGTCCAAAGGAATGTGAATGAATTCTCTGAATTGCCCATTTGCGACCTCACCAGGATTGCGGACATCTAATAGAACTTTACCAGTAGCTAACTCGTCGTCTAGTTGATGCCACTGGATGTTTTGGCTAATCCCTTCTGCGATGTTCATAGCAGCGTAGCCAATCATATTGACAGGGTCTTTGGCAGAGCCAAATGGCGGAGCGTAGGTCAATTCTAGCTCTGGTAAATCAAAAATTGTCAGTCCAGCCTTGATAGCAGTGGCAAGGACATCAATCCGCTTATCAATACCTTTTTGACCGACGGCTTGCGCTCCGAAAATTTTTCCATCAGTCGGTGAGAAAATGAGTTTTAAAACAATATCAGTCGCACCAGGATAATAACCTGCATGGTCTTTTCCAGTTGTATGAACGACGGCATGTTTATAGCCGAGTGATTGAACAGCACGTTCGCTTAAACCAGTTGAAGCGGCAGCTAGGTCAAAGACTTTTACGATAGCTGTTCCAATAGATCCTTTGTTTTTTCTATCAAGTCCAGCAATGACATCAGCTACCTGTCTTCCCTGACGGTTAGCAGGAGAAGCCAGTGAAATCAAGGCATCTTGACCTGTAATTTCTTGTTTAACAACAATAGCATCACCAACAGCATAAATATTCTTCTGACTAGTTTGGTAGTTTTGGTCTACGAGAATACCACCACGGAGACCTAACTCAACTCCAGCATCTTTGGCTAGTTGACTGTCGGGAGCAACTCCGACTGACAGAATGGTCACATCAGATGACAGGGTCTGTCCGTTAGACAATTCGACTACTTGACCATGTTCGAAAAAAGCAGTGACAGACTGCCCAGTGATAACCTCGACACCCTTACTTGTTAACTCTGCTTCCACAAATCGAGCCATCTCTAGGTCAAATGTTGGCAAAACATGAGGTGCCTGTTCAACAAGTGTGACTTTCAGGCCTTTCAAGGCAAGATTTTCAGCCATTTCCAGACCGATAAATCCTGCACCAATTACCACAGCATGACCAGACTTGATCTGGTCTAGTTTAATCATAATCTTGTCTAAATCAGGTACGTTCCGAAGAGTAAAGAGATTGTTTGCTTCTTCAATACCAGATAGATTTGGAATGACAGGCTTGGCGCCGGGTGATAAGATTAGTTTGTCGTAGCTTTCAATCAACTCACCAGTAGGCGTTTTGACTGTTACAGTTTGCTGCTCAGTATCGATACTAATGACTTCATGGAAGGGGCGGACATCTAGATTAAAGCGTTGTTTCAAACTTTCTGGCGTTTGAAGCAATAAACTGTCATGCTCTGCTATTTCTCCAGAAATGTAATAAGGTAAACCGCAGTTGGCAAAGGAAACATAAGGTCCTTTCTCAAAAACGATGATTTCAGCATTTTCCATCAAACGACGGAGACGAGTAGCTGCTGACATACCGCCAGCGACACCACCTACAATAATTATTTTCATGCTATTCCTCCTGTCCAGGCATTCATACCGCCTTTAACGTTGATTGCTTGATAGCCTTGAGATTTAAGATATTCTGTCGCCCGTTGGCTACGCATGCCAGATTGACAGATGACAAGATAGTTCTTGGTTTTGTCGCCTTTAAATTGGTCAAGTTGACTTAAGGGCTGGTTGATAGCTTGTGGAATATGTCCACTAGCAAATTCGTCGACTTCGCGAACATCAAGCAAAATAGCATTCGATGATTGTATCGCTTGTTCTACATCAGTTATCGGAAGACTATCTGAGTTTGAAAACATTCCTGAAAATAATTGTTTAAACATTGTTACTCCTTTTTATACCCATGGGGGTATCTAAAATATATCAAGGAATTCAAAAGATGTCAAGGTAAAAAATTGACATTTTTCACTTCAAGCAGTACCATATAGGGTATGAATACAGAGAAGAAAAAGATGATAAATCGTTTGAAACGTGCAGAAGGTCAGCTCCGTGGCATTCAAAAAATGATTGAAGAAGAGCAAGAGTGTATCGATATTGTGATGCAGCTGAGTGCAGTTCGTTCCAGTATCAACAGTATGATGGGAATGGTCATTGCTCAAAAAGTTCAAGATTGCATTGAACACCCTTCCGATAATCCCGAGGAACAAGAGGCACGGCTAGCAGAAGCTATTAATTTGATTATAAAAAAATAGGAGCAGAAGTATGCCAACAGAAAAAGAAAAGATGATAGCTGGGGAATTTTATCGGGCTGGTGATCCAGAATTGGTTCAGATGCGGATTTTAGCTCGTCAAAATATGAAACGATTTAACGATGAACTTGATGGACAAGCCCGCTCGGAGCAATTGAAGAACTGGTTTGGAACTACAGGTGATCGGATTTACATGGAGCCAAATTTCTACTGTGACTACGGTAGCAATATTCATGTTGGTGAGGATTTTTACGCTAATTTCAACTGTACCATGTTGGATGTTTGTCCCATTACCATTGGCAAAAATGCCATGCTTGGTCCCAATGTACAGTTGCTAACTCCACTTCATCCACTAGATCCTGATGAACGAAATTCTGGTTTGGAATATGGCTCTCCCATTACCATTGGTGATAATTTCTGGGCTGGTGGTAGTGTGACAATCTTACCTGGCGTGACCTTGGGCAACAATGTCGTTGTTGGTGCTGGTTCTGTCGTGACTAAGTCTTTTGGTAATAATGTCGTTTTAGCGGGCAATCCTGCGCGTGTTATCAAAGAAATACCTAAAAAATAATTCTTCTTCGGGAGAATTTTTTCTTTGCCTTGCGAATAGACTAGATGAGGTGAAGAAAATGAATAATTTTGAATTGTTTAAATGGAAAAAAGCAGGTTTGACCAATCTTAATGTGAATAAAGTTTTGGCCTATCAAGAAAAACACGGAAAAAAATTGACCTTGCGAAATGTCGCTGTAGTGTCTGAATGTAAAAATCCAGTTCTATTTATGGAAAATTATAAGAATCTAGATACAAAAGCCTGTCGCGAGGAATTTAATAAGTATCCATCATTTTCAATTTTGGATGACGTTTATCCATTAGCTTTGAAGCAAATTTACAATCCGCCTGTACTTTTGTTTTATCAAGGGGATTTAGAATTGCTAGAAAAATCAAAGCTGGCAGTTGTTGGTACACGAAATGCCAGTAAAAATGGTATCCAATCTGTCCAGAAAATTATCAAAGAACTCAACAATCGTTTCGTCATTGTTAGTGGTCTAGCGAGAGGAATTGATACAGCTGCCCACATTGCCAGTTTGAAAAATGGAGGCCAAACCATTGCTGTAATCGGAACAGGTTTAGATAATATTTATCCAAAAGAAAATAAGGATTTGCAGACCTATATTGGAAAACACCATTTGGTGCTGACAGAGTATGAAGCTGGTGCTCAGCCACTCAAATACCATTTCCCAGAGCGGAATCGCATTATAGCTGGTTTGGTGGAAGGATTGGTAGTCTGCGAGGCAAAAATGCGGTCTGGCAGCTTGATTACCTGCGAACGTGCCTTGGAAGAAGGCAGAGAAGTCTATGCCATACCTGGTTCCATTTTGGATGGGAAATCAGATGGTTGTCATCATCTGATTCAAGAGGGAGCAAAGTGCGTTACATCAGGCTTGGACATCATTTCTGAGTATCAATTTTAAAACAAGTCTTCCTATAGGAAAATAAATATCTTGACACTGGCTGAAAAATAGTATATTCTTTGTGAGGTTAAAAATATTTGTAAGGTATAAGAATGGCTACAAAAACAGTTAGTAAGAAAAAAACAGCAACCAAGAAAAATCTCGTTATTGTAGAGTCGCCTGCTAAGGCGAAAACAATCGAAAAATATCTTGGTAAAAATTATAAGGTCGTTGCTTCAGTCGGGCATATTCGAGATTTGAAGAAATCTAGTATGTCTATTGACTTTGATAACAACTATGCACCTGAGTACATCAACATACGTGGAAAAGGACCACTCATCAATTCTTTGAAAAAAGAAGCAAAAAATGCTAAGCAAGTCTTTCTCGCGAGTGACCCGGACCGCGAAGGAGAAGCAATTTCTTGGCATTTGGCTCACATTTTGGGATTGGACGCAAACGATAAAAACCGTGTTGTCTTTAATGAAATTACAAAAGATGCAGTAAAAAATGCCTTTCAGGAGCCGCGCGCTATCAATCATGACTTGGTAGATGCCCAGCAAGCTCGTCGCGTCTTAGACCGTATTGTAGGGTACTCCATATCACCTATTTTATGGAAGAAAGTCAAAAAAGGTCTGTCAGCAGGACGTGTTCAATCGGTTGCTCTCAAATTAATAATCGACCGTGAAAATGAAATCAGCAATTTCAAACCAGAAGAATATTGGACAATTGATGCAACCTTCAAAAAAGGGAGCAAGAAATTCCAGGCTTCATTCTACGGTATAGATGGAAAGAAAACTAAAATTGAAAACAATGAGCAGGTTAAAGAAATTCTCGCCCGACTTGATGGGGATGATTTCTTAGTAGAACAGGTTGAGCGTAAGGAGCGCAAACGAAATGCACCTCTGCCTTACACAACTTCTACTATGCAGATGGATGCGGCTAATAAAATCAATTTCCGTACTCGTAAAACCATGATGGTTGCCCAACAACTTTATGAGGGTGTCAGTCTTGGCACAGGTGGTACCCAAGGTTTGATCACCTATATGCGTACGGATTCAACACGTATTAGCCCTATTGCACAAGCACAAGCTGCTGACTTTATCACGGAGCGTTTTGGTGCTACCTATTCAAAGCATGGTAACAAAGTAAAAAATGCCAGTGGTGCACAAGATGCCCACGAAGCCATTCGTCCATCAAATGTTAACTTAACACCTGAATCAATTGCAAAATATCTGGACAAGGACCAGTTGCGACTATATACACTGATTTGGAATCGTTTTGTCGCAAGTCAGATGGCTGCAGCAGTTTTTGATACCATGAGTGTTCGTTTGGGTCAAAATGGTATTGTCTTTGCTGCTAATGGTAGCCAAGTAAAATTCGATGGTTATATGGCGGTCTATAACGACGCTGATAAAAATAAAATGTTGCCAGATATGGAACAAGGTGACACGGTGGTACGCGTGTCAACAAATCCAGAACAACACTTTACTCAGCCACCAGCTCGCTACTCTGAAGCAACCTTAATTAAAACATTAGAAGAGAATGGTGTAGGTCGCCCGTCAACCTATGCACCAACGATTGAAACCATTCAAAAACGTTACTATGTTAAGCTTGCGGCTAAGCGATTTGAACCAACTGAACTCGGAGAAATCGTTAATAAGCTGATTGTTGAGTTCTTCCCAGATATTGTCAATGTCAAATTTACAGCCGATATGGAACAAAAATTGGATGATGTAGAAATCGGGAAAGAGCAGTGGCAGAAGGTCATTGACGGTTTCTATCAGCCATTCAAGGTAGAATTATCTAAGGCAGAAGAACAGATGGAAAAAATCCAAATTAAGGATGAACCAGCTGGCTTTGACTGTGATGTTTGTGGACATGAAATGGTTATTAAATTAGGACGTTTTGGAAAATTCTATGCATGTAGCAATTTCCCAGACTGTCGCAATACCAAGCAAATCACTAAAGAAATCGGTGTGACTTGTCCGGTTTGCCAAAAAGGGCAAGTGATTGAACGCAAGAGTAAACGCAATCGTCTTTTCTATGGTTGCGATCGCTACCCAGAGTGTGAATTTACTTCTTGGGACAAGCCAGTCGGGCGTTCTTGTCCGAAATGCGACCACTATCTCGTTGAGAAAAAAGTTCGTGGTGGTGGTAAACAAGTTGTCTGTCCAAATGGTGACTACGAAGAAGACAAGATTAAATAAGTTTAAACTGCTATTCTCAAGGGAATGGCAGTTGTTTTTTATAGTCATGTTAGTTTATCTTAGCTAACTTCGACGAGCGAGAGGCTGGGCAAAAAGCCCAGCACTGCTTCTCAAAGTTAGTGTCAATATCTCAGAGCAGTGGTTGATTGGGTTTAACAGGCCAGTGGAGTGAAACAGTTCAGTAAACTGTTTCAGCCTGAGCTTAGAAATTAAAAAATCGAGCTAAAAAGGTTGGAGATAAGATTTGCGAAGCAAATCATAGCAGTTCGTGTTTCACATTCCAAGTCTGACCTCTACAACTAAAACGAACTAAACGGTAATACCAGTTTGAAAAAATGTTAAAAAATGTTAAAAAATAGGATAAAAGTCTTGCATTATTGAAAATACTGTGTTATGATAATTGAGGTTTGAAAAAACTGACCTAAGACAGTAGGGGAGCTGGACTCATAAACATCCTACCGAGGCACAAAACGATTATTGAGATAAACGTATTTGTACTTTCGTGTCTAGGTTTAGGTGCGATTTTTTTGTGCCTAGCCCAAAATAAAAACGGAGGTAAAAAAATGAGTGAAGCTATTATCGCTAAAAAAGCGGAATTAGTAAATGCCGTTGCTGAGCAAATGAAAGCTGCAACATCTATCGTTGTTGTAGACGCTCGTGGTTTGACAGTAGAACAAGATACAGTTCTTCGTCGTAACTTGCGTGGTGCAGAAGTTGAGTACAAAGTTATCAAAAACTCAATCTTGCGTCGTGCTGCTGAGCAAGCTGGTCTTGAAGGTCTTGCAGAATTGTTTGTAGGTCCATCTGCAGTTGCATTCTCAAACGATGCAGTTGCTCCAGCTAAAACAATTTACGATTTCGCTAAAACTGCTGATGCTCTTGAAATCAAAGGTGGAGCTGTAGAAGGTAAAGTTTCTTCTAAAGAAGAAATCGAAGCACTTGCTACATTGCCAAACCGCGAAGGCATGCTTTCTATGTTGCTTTCTGTACTTCAAGCGCCAGTTCGCAACGTTGCATACGCTGTCAAAGCTGTTGCAGAAAAAGAAGACGCAGCTTAATGTGTCAGAGCGTAGCTGCTTAGTGCTACAAACTATTTAAAAACCTAAATTGGAGGAAAATCACAATGGCATTGAACATTGAAAACATTATTGCTGAAATTAAAGAAGCTACTATCCTTGAGCTTAACGACCTTGTTAAAGCTATCGAAGAAGAATTTGGTGTAACTGCAGCTGCTCCTGTAGCTGTTGCTGCAGCTGGTGGTGCTGCTGAAGAAGCTAAAGATTCATTCGACGTTGAATTGACATCTGCTGGCGACAAAAAAGTTGGCGTTATCAAAGTTGTACGTGAAATCACTGGTCTTGGTCTTAAAGAAGCTAAAGAGCTTGTTGACGGTGCACCAGCTATGGTTAAAGAAGGCGTTGCAACTGCAGAAGCTGAAGAAATCAAAGCTAAATTGGAAGAAGCAGGCGCTTCAGTTACTCTTAAATAAGAGTCACATCATAATTAGATTGCGGAATCCCTATTTACCAGTCTTTGAGAGCGATAAGCGATTGATAGAAACTGATAAATTGATTTGGTTTCCTGCCAAAAATCCTGCCAAAAATTCTTTGGCAGGATTTTTGTTTTAATAAATTTTCGGGGGTAGACATTAAATTGTCTACCCCTTTTTTTGCGTTTTGGAGGTAATCATGAAAAAGAAGGAACAATCATCACGCCAAATCGTGATGTGTCATCTCGTGGCTATTTTAGGAGTTGATATTGAGAAAGCAACTCAGCTAATTGATGAAATGGAACAACTAGGTTTAATCCGATTTGATGAATTCGGAAATGTTGGACTTTTAGTCTTGGAGGGACAATCATGAAACGAATTACCGCTAATCAGTATCAGACATCAGAGCGTTATTATAAACTCCCAAAAGTCTTGTTTGAGAGTGAACGGTATAAGGATATGAAGCTGGAAGTTAAGGTAGCCTACGCGGTTTTAAAGGATCGGTTGGAGTTGTCTTTGAGTAAAGGTTGGATTGATGAGGATGGGGCTATTTATTTGATTTATTCCAATTCAAATCTGATGGCACTTTTAGGCTGTTCAAAGTCAAAACTACTCTCTATCAAGAAAACCTTACGCGAATATGGCTTAATCGATGAAGTCCAACAGTCCTCTAGTGAAAGAGGTCGTATGGCAAATAAAATTTACTTGGGGGAATTAGAACATGAAACTACCCCAGTCTTACATACAGACGGGGCTAGTGTTAAAAAAACACTAGGGGGGGCTCAAAGAAAGACGGGGCCGGTCTTAAATTCAGCCCCTAGTGAGACTGAAGGAAGTGAAACTGAAAATAGTGAAACTGAAGGGAGTGATTTCCTTATTGAGGACGAGGAGGAGAGGCAGCTAGTAGATGAGAAACAAGAAGAGAACTTTACTTCAAAAGTCGATGGCGTGACCAAGTACGATCGAGACTATATTTGGGGTTTGGTTCATGACCAGTTAAGACAGACGGGTCTATCTCAGTCAGCTAGTGACTATGCCATGATTTATTTTAGTGACCGTTATCAGTATGCATTGGAACATATGCGATTTGCTCGGTCAGCGGAAGTAATAGCTGAATACGTATTTAATGGTGTGCTGTCAGAGTGGACCAAGCAACTGAGACGACAAGAAGTAAAGGGAGGTGATTAAGTTGATTTGGTGGATACTAGGTGGAATCTATCTGATTTCTATCGTCATTTTGATTGTTGAAATCATCCGTGCACCAGAAATGGATGATTATATATAAGCAAGAGTTTTACATGTGTGAGGCTCTTTTTTAGTTGGAAAGTGAGGAAAAATGAAATTTTTAGATTTATTTGCTGGGATAGGTGGTTTTAGGCTAGGAATGGAATCACAGGGTCATAAATGCGTGGGCTTTTGTGAAATTGATAAATTTGCCAGAACATCTTATAAAGCCATGTTTAACACAGAAGAGGAAATAGAATACCATGACATTAAAGAGGTCACAGACCATGACTTTAGACAATTTAGAGGGCAAGTGGACATCATCTGCGGGGGATTTCCTTGCCAAGCATTTTCACTCGCAGGAAGACGACTGGGATTTGAAGATACTCGAGGGACTCTCTTTTTTGAAATTGCTCGAGCGGCCAAACAAATCCAACCACGTTTTCTATTTTTGGAAAACGTCAAAGGCCTACTCAATCACGACAAGGGACGGACGTTCTCCACAATCCTCTCCACGATGGATGAATTGGGGTATGATGTCGAATGGCAGGTGCTTAACAGTAAGGACTTCCAAGTCCCGCAAAACAGAGAGCGGGTCTTTATTATCGGACATTCTAGAAGATACCGTTCCAGATTCTTATTTCCTCTCAGAAGAGAAAACAGCCCAGCTCATCTTGAAAGGCTAGGAAATATCAATCCCTCTAAACGTGGTTTGAATGGTGAAGTCTATCTGACGAATGGACTTGCTCCTACACTAACGAGAGGTAAAGGAGAGGGGACCAAAATAGCCATTCCAGTCTTAACACCTGATAGACTAGAAAAACGGCAACATGGTCGTCGATTTAAGGACAATCAAGACCCTATGTTTACTTTGACAAGTCAAGACAGACACGGAGTTGTTGTCGCAGGAAATCTGCCGACTAGCTTTGACCAGACTGGAAGAGTATTTGACATATCTGGCTTGTCACCGACTTTGACCACCATGCAAGGTGGAGACAAGGTGCCAAAGATTTTGCTGAGGGAGGAGCTGCCATTTCTGAAAATCAAGGAAGCCACAAAAACAGGGTATGCAAAGGCGACTCTTGGAGACTCTGTCAATCTGGCTTATCCAGACTCAACCAAACGTAGGGGACGAGTGGGAAAGGGAATATCCAATACTCTGACGACTTCAGACAATATGGGAGTGGTGGTTGCTGCTCTGGAATATCGACAGGATAAGTGGTATGAAGTCACAGGTATTGTCTTAGAGGGGAAACTTTATCGCCTGAGAATAAGACGACTGACACCAAGAGAGTGTTTCAGACTTCAAGGCTTTCCTGACTGGGCTTATGAAAGAGCAGAGAGTGTTTCTAGTAAGAGCCAACTATACAAACAGGCCGGCAATAGCGTGACTGTCACAGTTATTGAAGCCATTGTGAGAGAATTTAGAAGAACGGAAGAGGAAGAAAAACATGAATCTACTACATAAGAAAAGTATCCTAGAGTGTACTGAATTAGATGAACATATTCACCAAGTTGAAACCAATCAGTTATTACAAAAGATACTGTCGCTCCCAAATTTTGATTGTGACTTTGAGGTGACTTTTGAAGATGATTACCACAAAGAGATGAATGATCCCCTATTCTACGAATCCAATCTTCATCGAATTTCGGATTTTATGGAAACTAGGGATATTAAAAATGGTGTAGATACATTATTGACGAAAGACAATCACTTGGCCTTTCGTGCCTTTGGTGAAAATTATTCTGCTAGGGGAAAGGATGGCATTTTAACGACTTTAGTGACGGTCAAGTGCTTTGGTGAAGGACGGATGCCCATTGATATGAGTCGCTATTTCTCAAGTCCTGAACCAACAGTTGAAAATAGCCTAACCCTATAAGGAGGAGCCTATGCTTGAGGTATATCTAGGAAATAATGCCAATACAAATCAAGATTTACTAACCATTTTGACGACCTATGGGGTGACTTATCGTTGTACAAAAGCGTGTGATGTAAACCGTGAAATCTTACTGTCACTCTTTGCCAAAACAACGGATTGTTTTGAGTTACTGTCGCCACGATTTCTTCGCTTTAAGCGTCAATATACGATAAGTTTGAATGAGATGATTCAGCTCATTCTCCAAAAGCCAGACCAAAACCTTCGTCTGCCTCTCATTGTCTGTCAGAATCACGTCTATCCAGCTATTGGGCTAGACGAAGTGCGTACTTTTCTTCCCAGACAGGTAAAAGAAGAGTTGTTTCAGGCCAGCCTGATGAAACAAGTGACAGGATAGGTGTGAAGATGAATGAACGATTTTGGGACAATTTAGAAATCATTCTGGCAGAAAAAGACCTCACTTGGGCAGAACTAGCTCGCAAAGTATTCAAAGGTCAATATGTTTATCCAAGTGAATTTAATCGCCTCTATCAAAAATTACGGCATTACAAATCTAATCGCCTGATGCCACAAACAAGGTGGGTTGAGCGAATCGTTCTAGTCTTAGACATTGATTATGAAGATTTATTCAAGAGGTGACAATGATAAGGATAGTGTTGTTTTATCTAGCTATACAGCTTAATGGACTTCTGGTGAGTTTATGCCTGAAAGAGTATCTGACAATAGAGGGTGTAGTCTTGCTACAATTGGTCCTATTAAGTGTGACTTGCTTAGAGATTGCCCGTCATAAAACTCTTCAAGCAAAAAATATAACCTTAAGAAATCGCCTAAGTTGGTTGCTTCTTGGTTTTGTGTCTATGGTTGCTTTTGCAGTCTTCATCAGCTTCCTATTTCCAGTTCAGACTAGGAATCAAGCAGTATTGGTACAAGTAGGAAAGCAGGTTCCTCATGTTATCTTTTTATTGTTTCTGGTCAATGCAAGTATCCTTGAAGAGATTGTTTATAGGCAATTGCTGTGGGAAAAATTGACATTCCCTTTTGTACAAATAGGCGTGACCAGTTTTCTCTTTGTTCTATCCCATGGCCCCAATCAGTTAGGGAGTTGGCTCATGTATAGCTGTCTTGGCTTGACCTTGGCTGCTGTTCGATTGAAAGCTGATTGTATGACGGCAATCGCCTTACATTTACTTTGGAATAGTTTGGCTTATGTCGTAACTTTCTTGTGATACCAAAATCAAGAGTGCTTCCGTATTATGGAAGCACCTTATGTTTGATAGGGAATCGAAAAAAAGAGGAGGTCACCATGTCATCTGAACAACAAGAACGTCAAGCGATGCAATACGTGGAAAGAAGTAGTTTATTGACAGTTAGAACCCTCTTAAAGCTCTTAGAGTGGTCGGCTAGGCAAGCCTTGGCTCAAGATTCAGCTTATAAGATTGGGGTTCAAAAACTGGAAGAACTCCTTCAAAGCCCTTACGTCATTGAAGCGATTGATGTTAGTAAAGACATTCTAGATAAGCCAATCGATGTGGAGAAATTTAAGGAGTTGATGGAGTCAGAAAAACTGCCAATCGCAATTAGTTGGCAAAAAGACTATCTCTACTTTTATGCCAAGGATAAGACCTTGCTCGATCATCACTTGGATGAATTGTTGAAGAAACTGATGTCTAATCCAGAGAAGCTAGAAGGTTTAACCTTTGATAAAACCTTGGACCAAGAGATAGAACTGGCCAAAGAGAAAATTAGAGTGACAGAACCTTCGGCAGTCAAAACCAAGGAGGTGACCTTGTAATGTATTCAAGACGAAAAGCTTTAGTCTTTGGACTCTTGGGTCTCGCCTTTGGTTATTTCTGCCATCGTCTAACCCTGCTCTATGATAGTTTAACCAATGCCCCACCTATGGAACGTTTTGCCTACCTCTTAGGAGAGGGGCTAAATCAAGTCTTCAATCCTTTATGGCTATTTTCCTTTACTCAAAAATCTCTTCTTGCCTTTATCCTTGGGGTTCTAACGATGACATTAGTCTATCTTTATGTATCGACAGGACAAAAGGTGTATCGAGAAGGGGAAGAATACGGTTCTGCACGATTTGGAACCAGTAAGGAAAAGCGGAACTTTTACAGTAAGAATCCTTTCAATGACACGATTTTGGCTCGTGATGTTCGTCTAACCTTGTTGGAAAAGAAGAAACCCCAGTTTGATCGAAATAAAAATTTGATTGTCATTGGGGGTTCTGGGGCAGGTAAGACCTTTCGCTTTGTGAAACCCAACCTTATCCAACTTAATTGTTCCAATATTGTCGTAGATCCTAAAGACCATTTGGCTGAGAAGACAGGTAAACTCTTTTTAGAAAACGGTTATCAGGTCAAGGTTTTAGACTTGGTTAATATGACCAATTCAGACGGTTTTAATCCCTTTCGTTATGTAGAAACAGAGAATGATTTGAACCGCATGTTAACGGTCTATTTTAATAATACCAAAGGAAATGGTTCTCGCAGTGATCCATTTTGGGACGAGGCTTCCATGACATTGGTGAGAGCTATTGCCTCTTATTTGGTGGATTTTTACAATCCTCCAGGAAGTTCCAAGCTAGAGCAGGAAGCAAGACGTAAGCGTGGCCGTTATCCAGCCTTTTCTGAGATTGGAAAACTCATCAAACTCTTATCAAAGGGAGACAATCAGGACAAAAGTGTTCTTGAAGTCCTGTTTGAAGACTATGCTAAGAAATATGGAACAGAAAACTTTACCATGAGAAACTGGGCAGATTTTCAAAACTACAAGGACAAGACCTTGGATTCGGTCATTGCTGTGACGACCGCTAAGTTTGCCCTCTTTAATATCCAATCGGTGATTGATTTGACGCAAAGAGACACTATGGATTTGAAAACGTGGGGCACTCAAAAGACCATGGTCTATCTTGTTATTCCAGACAATGATACGACCTTTCGTTTTCTATCTGCTTTATTTTTCTCTACGGTTTTCTCCACTTTGACCAGACAGGCTGATGTGGATTTTAAAGGGCAACTGCCTATTCATGTTAGAAGCTATCTGGATGAGTTTTCGAATGTCGGAGAAATACCAGATTTCGCCGAACAAACCTCAACAGTTCGCTCTAGGAACATGAGTCTAGTTCCAATCTTGCAAAATATTGCTCAACTCCAAGGACTTTATAAGGAAAAAGAGGCTTGGAAAACTATACTGGGGAACTGTGACAGCCTCCTCTATTTGGGTGGAAATGACGAGGAAACTTTCAAATTTATGAGTGGTCTATTAGGCAAACAAACCATTGATGTCAGAAGTACCAGTCGTTCTTTTGGGCAGACTGGCTCAAGTTCTACCTCTCACCAGAAAATTGCCCGTGACTTGATGACGGCTGATGAAGTCGGGAATATGAAACGAGATGAATGCCTCGTACGCATTGCAGGAGTTCCTGTTTTTCGAACCAAGAAATATTTACCACTCAAACATAAGAATTGGAAATGGCTTGCGGATAAGGAATCTGATGAACGCTGGTGGCACTATCACATCGATCCCCTAACCGCTGAGGAAGAGGTAGATTTGTCAGGCCATAAAATAAGGGATTTAAGCACAGAAACGACACTACATTAATAGAAATGAGGAATTATATGAATCAAAAACTAACAGGCTTTGTTTACGGAGTGGACGCCAGCTCCATGTTCTCTCAAGCCATGTCTCTATTACAAAAAGGCTTAATTGCAGTAGGAGCCTTTCTTGTTGTCATGGGCATTATCAACCTTTCAACCAACATTAAAGATGGTGGGCCAGGTGTCCGAAATGCTATTCTAGAAATTGTTGGTGGGGTCATGGTGGGAGCCGCTGGTGCTTTTGTGACTCAGATTACCATTTAGGGGAGGACAGCACATGACATGATAATGAATTTTTCGTCACCTTTTGTATTTCTAGCCTCTGAAAAAGTATCTAGTGATAGCCTTTTTGAAGGGTTTCAAGTGGATTTAGAATCAACCGCCAACTTGGTTAAGTCACTAGCGGACTTTAATCCGACGGTGTGGTCTTACATGACAGCCATTACCAAGGGGATTATGCAACCTTTGGGAGTAGCTATTCTTGCGGTTGTTCTCGTACTCGAATTTTCAAAAATGGCCAAGAAAATCGCAAACTCAGGTGGTGCAATGACCTTTGAAGCTATGGCACCTATGATTGTCAGCTACATCATGGTCGCGGTCGTGATTACCAATACGACGGTTATTGTGGAAGCCATTATTGCCATTGCCTCTTATGTTATTGAACAAGTGGCAAGTCTTGTCACGAATGGTGGTGCTAATTACGATACCATCTCAGGCATCAAGGGATCTGGAATTGTAGGAAAAATGATTATTGGCTTTTTTGCGATTCTCATTTGGTTGGTACGAATGGCCAGTATCATGGTAGTCAATATCTTGATTACCATTCGCTTTATCCAACTCTATCTGATGATTCCTTTTGCCCCTGTTACTATTCCAACCTTCCTCAGTGATGACTGGAGGAGTGTTGGGATTGGCTACCTTAAAAACATCATGGTCTATGCCGTTCAAGGTATTTTGATTTTTCTAATTGTATCTCTTGTTCCCTTGTTTGAATCGGCTGGAAAGATTGCTTTATCAAATGGAGCTGGAGTTATGGAATCACTCGCCATTATGTTTGGTGGCTTGGTACAGGCCATCTTGTTAATCATTGCCTTAGTTGGCAGTCAACGAACCGCCCGAAGTATTTTGGGGATGTAGGAGGAAGGGAGTCATTATCTCGCCTCCTCTTTTTATAGCTTACTTAGATTGGAGAACATTTATGAACACTCGTGTCTTTAAGGACATCTCAAAGGTTCAACACAGGGCATGGTTAGGATTTACAACTAGACAGGTTATTTTTGTATTTCCAGCCGTCGCCATAACCATTTTGGTATTGGGCTTGAACCTATTTTACTGGCAATTTGGGGATTGGTTTGTCTATGGTTTTGTTTTTAGCTTTACCATTCCACTCATGTTATTTGGGGTCTATCGACCCAATGACTTACCTTTTGAAACCTATCTCAGGTACCGATTTCATTATGAACTAACGGTGCCAGACCGTACATTTACTGGAAGAAAAGGAGACCAACGTGAAAAAATTAAAACACTCAATGAAACCAAAGACCTCTTCTAATGACAAAAAGCAAAAGACGAAAACTCAGAAGCAGGAGATCAGACCTTCTACCGTAAATACGTTAGCCTATCAAGGGCTTTTTCAGAATGGCCTTATGCAGGTCAGTCCAAGCTATTTCTCACAAACCTATCTTTTAGGAGATGTTAATTATCAAACAGTTGGCTTAGATGATAAAGGAGCTATTGTTGAGAAATATTCCGATTTAATCAATTCACTGGATGATAAGACCAATTTCCAACTGACCATTTTCAATCAAAAGGTCAATCTGGAAAAATTCCGTAAGAGTATTCTCTATCCCTTACAGGAAGATGGGTTTGATGCTTATCGTGATGAATTAAATCGCATGATGGATGCCAACTTAGAGGCGGGTGAGAACAACTTTTCGGCTGTCAAGTTTCTTTCATTTGGCAAGAGCGACCAAACACCAAAACTAGCTTTTCGTTCTCTGTCGCAAATTGGGGAATATTTCAAGAGTGGCTTTTCAGAGATTGATGTGTCTCTTGGTCTGCTCGGTGGAGAGGAGCGAGTGAATGTTCTTGCGGATATGTTGCGAGGTGAAAATCATTTACCGTTCTCTTACAAGGATTTGGATCTGTCAGGTCAATCCACCAAACACTTTATTGCCCCAACCTACCTTTCCTTTAAACACAAGAATCATATTGAATTGGACGATAGATTATTACAGATTGTCTATGTTCGTGATTACGGTATGGAGCTAGGGGATAAATTTATTCGTGACCTCATGCAGTCAGATTTGGAAGTGATGATTAGCCTACATGCTAAAGGCTCCACCAAGTCTGAAACTATGACCAAGTTACGAACCAAGAAAACCTTGATGGAATCGCAAAAGATTGGGGAACAACAAAAGATGGCTCGGACTGGAATCTATTTGGAGAAGGTCGGCCATGTTCTTGAAAACAACATCGATGAAGCAGAAGCTCTTCTTCAAACCATGACCCAAACAGGAGATAAACTGTTTGACACCGTATTTCTGATTGGTGTGCTGGCAGATACTGAAGACCAACTCAAACAATCTCTTGATATTATCAAGCAAGTAGCAGGGTCTAATGATATGATTATCGATAATTTGACCTACATGCAAGAAGCTGCTTTTAATAGTCTATTGCCATTTGGGAAGAACTATCTCGAAGGAGTTTCTCGTTCTCTATTGACTTCAAACATTGCCGTGAATGCACCTTGGACTTCCGTTGATATTCAAGACAAGGGTGGGAAATTTTATGGCATCAATCAAATCTCAAGTAATATCATCAGTATTCACCGTGGCAAGTTAAATACTCCGTCAGGTTTGATTTTAGGGACTTCTGGAGCTGGCAAAGGGATGGCGACAAAACATGAAATCATCTCTACTAAGCTCAAGGAAGCAGATAATGATACTGAAATTATTATTGTTGACCCAGAAAATGAGTACAGTATTATCGGTCAAGCCTTTGGTGGAGAGAGTATTGATATTGCTCCAGATTCCACTACCTTCTTAAATGTCTTAGATCTATCTGATGAGAATATGGATGAGGATCCGGTTAAGGTTAAGTCCGAATTTCTCTTGTCTTGGATAGGAAAGCTCTTAGATCGCAAAATGGATGGTCGTGAAAAATCCTTGATAGATCGTGTGACACGCTTGACCTATAAGCATTTTGACATACCGTCCTTGGTCGAATGGGTCTTTGTCTTGTCCCAACAACCTGAACAGGAAGCTAAGGACTTGGCACTGGATATGGAACTCTATGTGGAAGGGTCGCTGGACATATTTTCACATAGGACCAATATTAAAACAGACAGTCATTTCCTGATTTACAATGTCAAAAAGTTAGGCGATGAATTAAAACAAATTGCCCTCATGGTTATCTTTGACCAGATTTGGAATCGTGTGGTCAAAAACCAAAAGCTAGGGAAGAAAACCTGGATTTACTTTGATGAGATGCAGCTTCTCTTATTAGACAAGTATGCCTCTGATTTCTTCTTCAAACTTTGGAGTCGTGTCCGTAAGTATGGGGCGATACCGACAGGCATTACTCAGAATGTAGAAACGCTTCTTTTGGATGCCAATGGCAGACGCATTATTGCCAATAGCGAGTTCATGATTCTTTTGAAACAGGCTAAGAGCGATCGAGAAGAATTGGTACATATGCTTGGGCTTTCTAAAGAGCTGGAGAAGTACTTAGTTAATCCTGAAAAAGGGGCAGGCTTAATTAAGGCCGGTTCCACCGTTGTTCCATTCAAAAATAAGATTCCACAACACACCAAGCTCTTTGACATCATGAGTACGGACCCTGAAAAAATGAGGACATGAGATGAAAGAGGATAAAAAGCTAGTCAAACAGGCTAGGCAAAACTTTCGAAGCAACCTAAAATCAGCCCGTATGCATTATCGGAAAGAAGTTAGGACATTAAAACAGACTGTTCCTAAAAAAGGAAGATTTCGAAAAACAGCCAAAAATTCTCTGTTTCAGGGAAAGAAAACAGAGTTAAAAGGAAATCTACTCAGTAGCCAAAAGGAAGCAGAAGAGAAGTTCCTAAAGGAAATTACCTATGTTTCTCCTAAACTGTTGAAGGTAAAGGAAATAAAGAACTATCGACTTCCGCAAGCTCAAGAACGTTTGCGGACGGCAAGAAAACATTTGTCAGAAGTGAAACTAAGTGAGAAACAACAGGTAGTTAATCCCAAGTTTACTTTCCAAAAAGAAAATCCTTCCCTGAAGTCTCGCTTTCAGTTTCACCAAGAACAGTCATTTAATCGACTAAGTGCAGAAAAAGACGTAAGTTCTGCAAAGCGTGAGGTTAAACAACTCAAGAAAGTCCAAAAGACTAAGAAAAACTCTACCAAAGTCAAAGTTGGATTAGGCTTAGCTACATCTGAATCGTTTGACTTGGTATCACAGGATGATGATTTAGATGGACTTAGAACCATAAAGGATACTAGTTTGAAAGCCAGACGCTATGGAAGGTTTACCTTTCAAGCAGGTAAGGTGGTTGTAAAAAGTGGACAGACAGGTGTGCGGTTTACCAAAACAAAATTTTCTCATGGAAAGGAACGATTCCAGAACTTCAAAAAGGGAAAAGGATTCACACGCCAGAAACCTCTTAAACCAAGAAGACGCTACCAAACCTTTTTAAAGCTTGCCAGAAAACAAAGTGTCGCAGGTTTCAAAGGAATCGTCCAAGCCATTAAGGGAAGTCTGACTTTCTTTTCTGTCCTTGCGGGAAATCCTTTGACTTGGATTGTCTCAGGCATTCTCTTGATAATCCTTTTGATGATGAGCTTTTTCATGAGTGTTTCAGGTAGTAGTGTCATTCAACAAGATGAGATGGAATTGACCAAGGCCTATACCCACATGACGTGGGAAGATGCGGAGCATACAAGAACCAACGAAAAGGGAATTACCTATTTCACCAAGATTGATGAGGTCATGGTTTACATGAATCATCAATACCAAGACTACAAGCTTGACGATTTCATGGAAGCAGGTGGTGTGACCTACAAAGCGTTTCTCAGTCAAGTGTGGACAGACTTAAACGGTGGAGATTCTATTAAATCCATGTCTGACTTGTATAAAGAACCTGCTTACAAGCTGTCTGAGGAGGACCAAGAAGAGCTAAAGGAATTGATCGAAGAAGGCAACTATCTAGCCCTTCAAGAATTGGACAATCCCTTTCAGGGACAGACCGATGAGGATAGCTTAAACATGACCTACCGATATGGTTATGAGGTCATTGATGAGAAACCAACGCTTCATCACCATATCATCTTAGAAGCAAAAGAAGGCCAAGTCATTGTGGCTCCGATGGATGGCAAGGTATCTCTTGATGGAGAGAATATTATTTTGACATCTGGAAAGGGAGTGAATAAAACTAAACTAACCTTGTTTGGCATTCATTCAGGTCGTGTGAGTGAACATCAACAAGTCTTGGCAGGAGATATTATTGGTCAGACCAAAGACGGAATGGGTCTAAAAGTCACCTATCAAAAGGTTGATGATGACACGGATAAGCTAGTCTATGTCAATCCAGCTTTCTACTTTCCAAAAGTGATCCAGGTTCAGACCACCATTCTTCCAACTATCGGTCAGTTTGGCGGCGATGAGTTCGAGAGAGCCAAGGCAATTTATGACTATCTTAAAAGCAAAGGTGCGACCAATCAAGCTATCGCAGCCATTCTAGGAAATTGGTCGGTAGAATCCTCTATTAATCCCAAGCGTGCGGAGGGCGACTATCTATCTCCCCCTATTGGTGCGACAGACGGTTCGTGGGATGATGAGGGCTGGCTTTCACTCAATGGTCCAACTATATATAATGGGCGTTACCCAAATATTCTCAAACGTGGTTTAGGCTTAGGCCAATGGACAGATACCGCGGATGGGTCACGCAGACATACCTTATTGCTCGAATATGCCAAAGGAAAACATCAAAAGTGGTATGACTTAGGGTTACAACTGGATTTCATGTTGCATGGGGATAGTCCTTATTACACCAACTGGTTAAAGGACTTCTTCAAAAATACAGGTAGTCCAGCTAGTCTTGCCCAACTATTTCTCATTTACTGGGAAGGAAATAGTGGTGATAAGCTACTTGAACGTCAGACAAGAGCAAGTGAGTGGTATTACCAAATTGAAAAAGGCTTTAGTCACCCCAACGGTGGGACAGCACAAAGTGATCCCAAAGCACTTGAAGCTGTACGAGGAGACCTTTTTGAAAACTCTGTTCCAGGAGGTGGTGACGGTATGGGGTATGCCTACGGCCAATGTACTTGGGGAGTTGCAGCCCGTATCAACCAACTGGGGCTAAAACTCAAAGGTAAAAATGGTGAGAAGATTCCAATTATCAGTACAATGGGCAATGGCCAAGATTGGGTACGAACAGCCGCAAGTCTCGGTGGAGAGACAGGGACAAGTCCACAAGAAGGAGCTATCCTTTCCTTTGCGGGAGGAGGACATGGCACCCCAACAGAATACGGACATGTGGCTTTCGTCGAAAAAGTCTACCCAGATGGCTCATTCCTTATCTCCGAAACCAATTACAATGGCAATCCCAACTACACCTTCCGTAAATTATCTGGAGTGGATAGTAGCTTGAGTTTTGCTTATACGACGAAATAAAAAAGGATATGCTAACAATAATTGGATTTGTTAGCATATCTTTTGTGCTTTTTTGTCACGATTAATCAGAATTTATAGAAATGAGAACTGTTATGAGACGAATCATCTCATCAAGAACATCTGCAAGTGAAATCCCTTTTGTATAGCTATTTTTTTTTGAATAATTTTGCCATTGTTTATTCTGAATAGGGTCAGATTTGAACCTCTCGAGTAGTTCAATAATCTTTACAAAATCGAGTTCTGTTTCGCGATATGAAAATGTTCTCTGACAGGCATTTTTCAATTGAATGAAGTCAATGTCTTCTTTCTTCAGTTTTGAAATAATATAAACATCGTAAAAATCTTTGCTTCTGCTGTTCAAGAAGTTGCGTGAATAGATGGTTTGAAGTTTCTCAGCTAGAATTGTTTCAATTGTATAAGCAATGATTGGAAAATTGTCTTCATCAAAAATAGCTTTATAGTCGTATGTTATCGGCTGAGGAGTTACAACATCACCTGTCGCAATATCCAAATGGATAACTTGTTTAATATTCTCAAGTTGGCACAAAATGGTCGCACGATAGCCACCATATTCATCACTTTCTTTTATAGCTGTGATAGATTGAATTGTGAAAGAAATACCTTTTTCAGAATCTGCTAAAACTTCTTCAAGTTGCTGTTTAACAGTTTCTTCTGATAGTGTTATTTGATGGAATAAAAAGTCAATATCAACAGTGCTACGAGATTCAACTCCGATGACATTCGAAAGTAGGAATCCTCCTTTGAAGATATAGTGATTTGAATAGGTACTCTGACTTAATTTTTTCAAAATCACTTCAAGAAAGTAATAGGTCATCACGGAATTAAAGGTTAAACCAGTATTCTTTGATATTTTATGACAGAGTGCTGTTAATTTAGCTTTGTTCATATTAGAACCTCCAGAGTTTGTTTAACTTTTTCTAAAGTATTCATTTTTGTCGCATATTCATAGAGTTTTGCTAGATTTTTTTTAGGATAGTTCCCATAAGATTGAAGTGTCTTGACAAAGAGTTCGGAATCAATCTTTTCTCGATGTATTACAAAATCACAAATAATACGTTCAAAATCATATACCCTTACGTTGTTTCCCATAGGAGTAGGTACAGTAGTCATTCCCAGCTCGCTGTATTCTTTAGAGACAAAGTGAATATTTAGATTAGCTGGAGGAGTATTAAAGCGGTAGCCTCTAGGAACTGTCACATCAAAATATTGTGGAATTTCATCTGTAAACTGTTGTAGATACAGTGCCGAAATATAAGAGAAAATAGCCTTAGGAAAACGATATTGAAAGAAGTAGTATTCATCATAGTCTCCGTTTTGGGTTAGGAAAATACCTTTTTCAACTCGGAAGATAATGCCTTCTTTCTCTAGTCTTGTCAGATATATTGTTGGAATACCTAGTGCTTTACAATCTTTGTTTGTGACAATTCCATTGTTCTTTTCTATAAAATCGAGTAGAATCTCTTTTTTTGACATACGGCCCCCCACTTGTTGCTTTTACACTACAATTTTACAATATTTGTGGTATAAAAGCAACATTTTCTTTTCCCTCATTTTATTGTGATAACAAAATCAAGCCTTCTTTTTTATGATGAGGAAAGAGTGACAATTTGTTGCTAGAGAATAAAAGAAAAGAAGGACTATTTATGACCAAAACATGTAATCATCACTTTCTTGTCAATCAGGAAAAAGGCGAGAAACACGTCTTTCGCAAGAGTAAAAAATATCGTACTTTATGTTCCGTTGCCCTTGGAACTATGGTGACGGCTGTTGTTGCTTGGGGAGGAACGGTTGCATCTGCTGATGAAGTCACATCATCAGTTGACACCACCATCCAACGAACGGAGAATCCAGCCACAAATTTACCAGAAGCACAGCCAAACCCTTTATCTGAACAAACTGAAAGTTTAGCGTTAACTGGACAATCTAATGGAGCGATTGCTGTCACCGTACCACATGATACAGTAACACAAGCAGTTGAAGAAGCAAAGGCTGAAGGTGTTTCTACGGTTGAAGATAGCCCAATGGACTTGGGAAATACAACTTCTGCGGCAGAAACCAACCAACAAATTTCAAAAGCAGAAGAAGATGCCCAAAACCAAGTTGAGGCTATCAATGAAGTTACTGAAACCTACAAAGCTGATAAAGCAACATATGAATCGAATAAAGTCCGAATTGAGCAAGAAAATAGGAAACTGACACAGGCCTTCGAAGGGGCCAACCAAACTGGTAAAGAGACAAATGCTTGGGTTGATACTAAAGTCAATGACCTAAAAACTCGGTATGCAGATGCTGATGTGACAGTAAAAGAACAAGTAGTCTCATCAGGAAACGGAACATCTGTACTGGACTATACAAACTATGGCAAGGCTGTTGAAACTATTCAATCAACTAACGAACAAGCTGTAGCGGATTATCTAACAAAGAAAACCAAGGCAGATGATATTGTTGCAAAAAACCAAGCCATTCAAAAAGAAAATGAAGCTGGACTTGCTAAGGCAAAGGCAGATAATGAAGCCATTGAAAAGCGGAATCAAGCAGGTCAAGCAGCTGTTGATGCTGAAAACCGTGCAGGTCAAGCCGCAGTAGATCAAGCTAATCAGGAGAAACAACAATTAGTTTCAGATCGTGCAGCCGAGATTGAAGCTATTACCAAACGTAATAAAGAAAAAGAAGCCGCAGCCAGAAAAGAGAATGAAGCGATTGATGCCTATAATGCCAAAGAAATGGAACGCTATCAACGTGACTTGGCCGAGATTTCAAAAGGTGAAGAAGGTTATATTTCTGAAGCCCTTACTCAAGCCCTGAATCTCAATAACGGTGAGCCACAAGCAAAACATGGAGCAATTACCCGAAATCCTAATCAAATCATTTCAACTGGCGATGCCATGCTGGGTGGCTACTCAAGAATTTTGGATTCAACAGGATTCTTTGTCTATGATAGCTTCAAAACAGGTGATACACTTAGTTTTAACTATCAAAATCTTCAACATGCACGATTTGATGGGAAAAAGATTAATCGAGTGACTTACGATATTACCAATCTTGTATCACCAGCTGGAACCGATGCCGTGAAGCTGGTTGTACCAAACGATCCCACAGAGGGCTTTATTGCCTATCGAAATGACGGAAACGGTGACTGGCGAACAGACAAGATGGAGTTTCGTGTAGTTGCTAAGTATTTCTTGGAAGACGGTTCACAAGTCACCTTCTCCAAAGAAAAGCCAGGAGTCTTCACACATTCTTCCCTCAATCATAATGACATTGGTCTAGAATATGTCAAAGATACTTCTGGGAAATTTGTGCCGATTAATGGTTCAACCGTTCAAGTGACTAATGAAGGTCTGGCCCGTTCGTTGGGTTCCAACCGTGCAAGTGATTTGAATTTACCTGAGGAATGGGATACCACATCAAGTCGTTATGCTTATAAAGGAGCTATTGTCTCAACAGTTACATCAGGCAATACCTACACAGTCACCTTTGGGCAAGGCGATATGCCACAGAATGTTGGCTTGTCATACTGGTTCGCCTTAAATACCCTACCAGTTGCACGTACAGTGACACCTTATAGTCCCAAACCTCATGTAGCGGTGGAACTTGAACCCGTTCCAGAACCTATTACGGTAACACCAGATGTCTTTACTCCAAAAACCTTTACACCTGAAAAGCCTGTGACCTTCACGCCAAAGCCTTTGGAAGAAGTAGTGCAGCCTAGTCTAACTTTGACCAAGGTAAACTTACCTGTTAAACCTATTCCAAAAGAACTTCCAACGCCACCACAAGTTCCGACTGTCCATTATCATGCGTACCGTTTGACGACAACTCCAGAGATTATGAAAGAAGTAGTCAATAGTGACCAAGCTAATCTTCATGAGAAAACTGTCGCAAAAGATTCAACGGTGATTTATCCCTTAACAGTTGATGCCTTATCGCCCAATCGTGCCCAAACGACTAGTCTCATTTTTGAGGACTACTTGCCTGCTGGTTACCTATTTGATAAGGAAACAACACAAAAAGAGAATGGAAACTATGTCCTTAGCTTTGATGCGACTAAGAATTTTGTGACCTTAACCGCAAAGGAAAACTTGTTGCAGGAGGTAAATAAAGATTTAACCAAGGTTTATCAACTGAACGCCCCAAAACTCTATGGTTCTGTTCAAAATGATGGGGCAACCTATTCCAATAGTTACAAACTCCTTTTGAACAAGGGCACAACAAATGCTTACACAGTCACTTCAAATGTTGTAACGGTTCGTACACCAGGTGATGGGGAGACAACCACACTCATTACACCAGATAAAAACAATGAAAATGCGGATAGTGTCCTCATTAATGACACGGTCGTAGCCCTTGGCACAACCAACCACTATCGTTTGACTTGGGATTTGGACCAGTATAAGGGAGATCGTTCTGCTAAAGAGACAATTGCACGAGGCTTCTTCTTTGTGGACGATTACCCAGAGGAAGTGCTTGATGTGGTGGAAAATGGGACGGCTGTTACAACCCTTGACGGTCAGAAGGTATCAGGAATTACGGTTAAAAACTATGCTTCCCTAAATGAAGCCCCTAAAGACCTTCAAGATAAATTGGCTCGTGCTAAGATTACACCGACAGGTGCCTTTCAAGTCTTTTTGCCGGATGACAACCAAGCCTTTTATGACCAGTATGTTCAAACAGGAACTTCTTTAGCTCTTTTGACCAAAATGACGGTGAAAGATAGTCTCTATGGTCAAACTAAGACCTATACAAACAAGTCTTATCAAGTTGATTTTGGAAATGGCTATGAAACCAAGGAAGTGACCAACACCCTTGTTTCTCCAGAACCCAAGAAACAGAACCTCAATAAAGACAAAGTGGATATCAATGGGAAGCCCATGCTAGTGGGAAGTCAAAATTACTATACTCTCTCATGGGACTTGGACCAATACCGAGGGATTAAAGCAGACAACTCTCAGATTGCACAAGGTTTTTACTTTGTGGATGATTGTCCAGAAGAAGCTTTATTGCCGGATGAAGCAGCTATTCAGTTTATCACATCTGATGGCAAAACAGTTTCAGGAATCACGGTGAAGGCTTATTCTCAATTATCAGAAGCTCCTAAAATGCTACAAGCAGCCCTTTCGAAACAAAAAATTCAGCCTAAAGGAGCTTTTCAAGTTTTCATGCCTGAGGACCCACAAGCCTTTTTTGAATCTTATGTGACCAAGGGGGAGAATATTACCATTGTCACTCCGATGACGGTTTTGGAAACCATGCTTAATTCAGGGAAGTCTTATGAAAACGTGGCCTATCAGGTGGATTTTGGCCAAGCTTATGAAACCAATACGGTGACTAATTTCGTCCCTAAAGTAACTCCACATAAGTCTAATACCAACCAAGAAGGTATTTCAATTGATGGAAAGACTGTTCTTCCGAATACGGTCAATTATTACAAAATTGTCTTGGATTACAGTCAATACAAGGACATGGTCGTGACGGATGATGTTCTTGCCAAGGGATTTTACATGGTAGACGATTACCCAGAAGAAGCCCTTACCCTAAATCCTGATGGCATTCAAGTTTTGGATAAGGATGGCAATCGTGTATCTGGTATCTCTGTCAGCACCTACGCTAGTTTGTCAGAAGCTCCGGAAGTCGTCCAAGATGCCATGGCTAAACGTCAGTTTACACCTAAAGGAGCCATTCAGGTCCTTAGTAGCGATGATCCCAAAACCTTTTATGAGACCTATGTGAAGACTGGTCAAACCTTAGTTGTCACGCTTCCGATGACGGTAAAAAATGAGTTGACCAAAACAGGTGGTCAGTATGAAAATACAGCCTATCAGATTGATTTTGGCTTGGCCTATGTCACGGAAACAGTGGTTAATAATGTTCCAAAATTAGACCCACAAAAAGATGTGGTGATTGACTTGGGTTCTGTTGCAAAGTTTTAAATAAAGAATAAAATCCCTTACGGTATCTATGATTTAATCTGGGATTCCCAATAATACCTTGATTTCAGTACAGACCGAAAACCCGAAGAGAGTGCCTTCTTTTCGGGTTTTCTTATATAATCCTCGGATGGCTTCCATGCCTTTAATCGTGGGTGAGGCAGTGCGTAAACTTCGATAGAATTTATTGCGTCTCTTTACTGGACGATGGTCTTGTTCAATCAAATTATTCAGGTATTTAATGGTACGATGTTCTGTCCCTTGATAAAATCCGTATTCTTTTAGTTTCTTAAAGGCACTAGCAATTGATGGTGCTTTATCTGTGACTACAACCTTCGGTTCATCAAACTGCTTCACTAACCGCTTAAGAAAAGCATAGGCTGCTTGTGTGTCCCGTTTTTTACGTAACCAAATATCCAAGGTTAAACCATCTGCATCGATGGCTCGATACAAATAATGCCATTTTCCTTTAATTTTGATGTACGTTTCATCCATTTTCCAGGAATAAAAGGATTTTTTATTTTTCTTTTTCCAAATTTGATAGAGTAGTTTGCCATATTCTTGCACCCAACGATAAATCGTCGTATGAGAAACGTTAATGCCACGATCATATAAGATTTCTTGAACTTCACGATAGCTAAGGTTATAACGAAGATAGTAGCCCACGGCTACAATAATCACATCCTGCTGAAATTGCTTTCCTTTAAAATGATTCATCGTCATTCCTCCTGCTATCTTTTTCTATTATTCTACCTTATTTGATAGTAGATTTAAAACTTTGCAACAGAACCGCACTTTATGATATAATGGCGTTGTTATAAAAAAAATAATAGAAAGGAAAGGAAGGCAGATGAGATAACGGATCAGTTACTTTGTTTTTATCAGAAAAGGTGTAAGCTAAAACTTAGGTTAGCCATTGCGCTAGCGATTTGGTACAATAAGGGGGAAGTTGAATTATATTTGAAACGATAGGAGGGAGAAGCAAATGAAATCTACAACTAAAGTAACATTTAAAGAACTCCATGTATAGGTGGCTGTGACAAGCTTTACATGGAGTAGAATAATTATTGTCCAAAGCCACCTTTGCAATTGCTAGTACTAACGCAAAGGAGGATATGAAAATGCAATACAAAATAATTAATGGTGCCGTTTACTATGATGGTAATATGGTGTTGGAAAACATCGATATTGAAATCAATGATAATGAAAAGATTGCTATTGTTGGTAGAAATGGATGTGGAAAAACAACCTTGCTAAAAGCTATTATAGGCGAAATTGAATTAGAAGAAGGAACTGGTGAAAGTGAGTTTCAAGTAATAAAGACCGGTAACCCTTATATTAGCTATTTAAGACAGATGCCTTTTGAAGATGAAAGTATATCAATGGTGGATGAAGTCCGTACGGTATTTAAGACGCTTATTGATATGGAAAACAAGATGAAACAGCTGATAGATAAAATGGAGAATCAATATGATGATAAAATCATCAATGAATACTCTGATATCAGTGAAAGGTATATGGCTCTTGGAGGTCTAACCTACCAAAAAGAATATGAAACGATGATTCGTAGTATGGGTTTTACTGAAGCAGATGATAAAAAACCCATTTCTGAATTTTCAGGTGGTCAGCGAACTAAGATAGCTTTTATAAAAATACTTTTAACAAAGCCAGACATTCTATTACTTGATGAACCTACTAACCACCTTGATATAGAAACAATACAATGGTTGGAGAGTTATTTGAGAAGTTATAAATCTACATTGGTTATTATTTCCCATGATAGAATGTTTCTTAATCGAATTGTGGATAAGGTTTATGAAATCGAATGGGGAGAGACCAAATGTTATAAAGGTAATTATTCAGCCTTTGAGGAGCAAAAACGAGAAAATCATATCAAACAGCAAAAAGATTACGACTTGCAACAGATAGAAATTGAAAGGATTACACGCTTGATTGAACGTTTTCGTTATAAACCTACGAAAGCTAAAATGGTGCAATCTAAAATTAAATTATTACAGCGTATGCAAATATTAAATGCACCAGACCAATACGATACAAAAACTTATATGTCTAAATTTCAACCGAGAATCAGTAGTTCAAGGCAAGTATTAAGTGCTTCAGAACTTGTGATAGGCTATGATACTCCTCTTGCAAAGGTTAATTTCAACCTTGAAAGGGGACAGAAGCTTGGAATTGTTGGGAGTAATGGTATTGGTAAATCCACGTTGCTTAAAACACTTATGGATGGTGTGGCAGCATTGTCTGGAGATTTTAAATTCGGATACAATGTTGAAATTAGCTATTTTGACCAACAGCTTGCTCAAATCAGTGGAGATGATACACTATTCGAAATTTTTCAAAGCGAATACCCTGAGCTAAATGACACAGAGGTCAGAACTGCTCTTGGCTCATTTCAGTTTAGTGGAGATGATGTTTTTAGACCGGTGTCCTCTTTGTCAGGTGGAGAAAAGGTTAGATTGACATTATGTAAATTATTATATAAACGTACTAATGTTTTAATCTTAGATGAACCGACAAACCACATGGATATTATTGGAAAAGAGAATTTAGAGAATATCTTATGCAGTTATCAAGGTACAATTATTTTTGTGTCACATGATAGATATTTTACTAATAAGATTGCTGACAGATTACTTGTTTTTGATAAGGATGGTGTAGAGTTTGTACAATCTACTTATGGTGAGTACGAGAAAAAAAGGATGAATTCTGAAAAGCCATTTAATAACATTAAAGTTGAGCAGAAAGTAGAGAAAAATAACACAGTAAAAGGCGATCGTAACTCCATTGAGAAGGAGAAGGTTAAGAAGGAGAAACGAATTGAAAAGCTTGAAGTGTTAATAAATCAATATGATGAAGAATTAGAAAGATTGAATAAAATCATTTCTGAACCAAACAATTCTTCTGATTATATAGTACTGACGGAAATACAAAAATCAATTGATGATGTTAAAAGGTGTCAGGGTAATTATTTTAATGAATGGGAACAGTTGATGAGAGAATTGGAAGTTATGTAATTTTTGAGTTATGCAATAAGGATGTAAAAGTGTTAATGATACATTCTGGTTGTTGAAAATGTAAAAAAATTAATGAATTTTTATTAGATATAATCGCTATGTGAAGACCTTTTGAGTTTGCCGCATAGCGGTTTTTATTATCTATACTTTGGAATTGTCAAGAAAAGTGTAGTCGTATAAACTCACTAAATTTCCTTTGATTGTTATGCTGCCAGAAGTTGTTCTTCCAGTAGCCCTCTGTATATAACAGGAGGATTGAGCAGGTGGTTTCTGTCGTTGCAGAACCAGATTCTAAATATGGGACTGAAGTATTTGATGAATATGTCATAAGTAAAGAATTTGAAAATGTTCAAGAGGTTATGACGTCTCAAATACAGCAGAAAGGAAGGTTAAGATAAGAGAAACTGAAGTTCAACAATAGTATTTAGATATAGGGTGATAAATCAGATTATATTGTGATTTGTAGAATTGCTTGCCTTGGTGCTAAATAGGTATGGTAATAATGTACTAATCGATTGTTTTGTAGTAAAAAAGCAACAGATAATTAGGATATTTTTCTTGTATTGTTCGTTAAAAAGAGCCAAACGAAGTATATTTTCTCATAGAAGTTGAACATAGTAGACTGATTATTGCCACTGTAAAAAATGAGGAATGTATCCTGTGTTACAGTTATTCCATTAATGAGAGATGAGGATAAAGATAGATTTGTACAGGGAATTGAGAAATTTAACGTTTAAACAAAATCTAGTTCATCCTTTACACTATCCGTTGGGATAGTATACGTCACAAATGTGCGTACTTACATTTTGAATTTTCTTAAGTATAATACTCATTATGATGACACCTAGATAACAATTCAAACCCGATGCAAGTGTAACTGCATCAAAAATCAATTTTGAATCCTAATTAGTTAAAGAGAGGTAGCAGAAATGACAATTTTGTATTTTACCGCAACAGGAAACAGTCTTTATGTTGCGAAAAGACTTGGTGGAAAACTAATATCCATCCCACAAATGATAAAAGAGAATAAATATGAGTTCTCAGACGAGAGGATAGGTATTGTATTCCCGGTTTTTCACGTTAATATCCCGCCATATATTAGAGATTTTTTAGAACGCTCTATTTTTAATTGCAAATATCTATTTGTTATTGCAACATATGGAGAATATGCAGGTTCAACTGCAGATGAAGTGAAAAAGATTTTAGACAAACGTTCAATACCAGCCAATTATATAAATAATATACAAATGCTCGATAATTTTATTCCTGCTTTTGATATGAACGAACAAAGAGAACGAGATGCTATTAAAAATATCGAAGGTCAAATTGATGTCGTAAGAACTGCAATTGATAATCGTATGAATTTCATCATTGAAGACTCAGAAGAAGCCAAGGCAATAACTGGAAGTTCAGAATTTGGTACAGAAAAACTACTCATAGATTTGGGTATTAAAGAGGGTGAATCACTTGATTCTGCTTTTTCAGTTGATGCTTCTTGTAATCAATGTGGTACTGGTTCTGTTGCAAAGTTTTAAATAAAGAATAAAATCCCTTACGGTATCTATGATTTAATCTGGGATTCCCAATAATACCTTGATTTCAGTACAGACCGAAAACCCGAAGAGAGTGCCTTCTTTTCGGGTTTTCTTATATAATCCTCGGATGGCTTCCATGCCTTTAATCGTGGGTGAGGCAGTGCGTAAACTTCGATAGAATTTATTGCGTCTCTTTACTGGACGATGGTCTTGTTCAATCAAATTATTCAGGTATTTAATGGTACGATGTTCTGTCCCTTGATAAAATCCGTATTCTTTTAGTTTCTTAAAGGCACTAGCAATTGATGGTGCTTTATCTGTGACTACAACCTTCGGTTCATCAAACTGCTTCACTAACCGCTTAAGAAAAGCATAGGCTGCTTGTGTGTCCCGTTTTTTACGTAACCAAATATCCAAGGTTAAACCATCTGCATCGATGGCTCGATACAAATAATGCCATTTTCCTTTAATTTTGATGTACGTTTCATCCATTTTCCAGGAATAAAAGGATTTTTTATTTTTCTTTTTCCAAATTTGATAGAGTAGTTTGCCATATTCTTGCACCCAACGATAAATCGTCGTATGAGAAACGTTAATGCCACGATCATATAAGATTTCTTGAACTTCACGATAGCTAAGGTTATAACGAAGATAGTAGCCCACGGCTACAATAATCACATCCTGCTGAAATTGCTTTCCTTTAAAATGATTCATCGTCATTCCTCCTGCTATCTTTTTCTATTATTCTACCTTATTTGATAGTAGATTTAAAACTTTGCAACAGAACCG